>NZ_JBJGYY010000020.1:0-90335 GCF_054050235.1 Geodermatophilus sp. SYSU D00696
CTGGCCGAGCGACGCACCGCCCCCGACGGCCGACCCCTCTCCGCTCCAGAGCTGATCGCCGCGTGCGAGCAGGTCATCTCCGTACAGAACCAAGCATGGATGGCCAAATGGGGAGAGGACGACACAGACTCCCGAAGCGAACATAAAAGCAAGACTTAAGGCGACATTCAGACTAATAAGCATGTGTGACGTGGCGTAACGTCGAGTTGGTGTCCGAGCGGGAGTGGGAGTGTCGACGACTCGGACACATGGGGCGATGCTGGCGAGTGCCGTTTGCCCCGGTCAGACCTGAGTTCCCGGTTGAAGCGGAACCTGCTGTCGCCGCATCTGGTCACTAACCTCGCCATGCGTGCCGATACCTGTGGCGCCATGACTCATGCACCTTCTCCCCGCCGGGCCACCGTGGCCGTCGTTTTCGCGGCGGCTGTCGCCCTCGCCGGGTGCGACGGAGCCATCGAGAAGCCCAGATCGCAGGCGGCTGAGCAGGTCGACGCCGGCACCGCTCCCACGCCAGTTCCTACTGCCGCCGCGGCGCCGACATCCGAGCCGTCCCCTGACCTCGTACCATCCCCTGACCTAGCACCATCCCCCGGCCCGGCCCCGGAGTCCGACGCCGCACCGGTCCCGACGCCGAGGCCCGCGCCGTCACCACGGCCGGCGCAAGCACCCGAGCCGCAGCCCGAGCAGGCACCCCCGCCACAGCCCGTCCCCACATCGGCACCGCGGCCGTCGCCGACGTCGGCTCCTCCCTCCCAGTCGGAGCCCACGCCGGTGCCGGTCGGCGGCCCGGGACCGGGCGTGTGGGTGACGCTCACGGAGAAGAGCTGCACGGGCGAGCCGAACAACTGGACCCTCGCATACACGATCAACTGGGACGACGGGCACACTGCCCGTCAGACCACGACCAGCCGGATTCCGTACGTGGGCAGCACCGTCTTCTACCCGTACGCCGAAGGAACGGAGTGGGCACCGCGCAACGACGGTCAGTGGAATTGCCCCGGCGAGTTCGGCTGACCTACGCGGCCCGCCGCACCGCCCTGCACCGTCGGGGCGTGCGTTTCCGACGATCGGGGTGGCCAGCGAGGGGATCGGCTCGACGACCGAATCTGGGTTCGGTCAGTGGCTGCGACTGCGGCGGGCGAGTCCCCCCTGTAGGCATCGCCGGGCTGTGACCGGGGACCTGCGGCGCGGCTACCTCAGCTCGTAGTCCGGGTTCTCCTGCGCGTGCCGCAGCACCGCCCGCAGCGCCTCGTCCCGGCTGCCCGCACCCTGGCCGCCCTGCGTGTGGGCAACCCAGAGCTCCGCGATCTCGGCGGGCGGCTTGGGGTCCCGGTAGATCATGCCCACCCGGCGGCCGTCCACGTAGACCTCCTCGACCTGCCCACCGAACTGCGGGCGGAAGCGCGTCACGATGTCGTACTCCACGCTTGGGACCCTAGAGGCGACAGCCCCCGTCCCGGCCCTGCCGCCCGGTCTGCGCCACACCAGCCACACTCGCCCCGCCGGCCCCATCTGTCACGGCGCTAACGGGTGACGTCGTTCGGGGCAGCGATGCTGCCGGTCATGGCACAGGACTACGTGACGGGCCGAGAGCACGACCAGGACGACGCCCCGAAGTTGGGTGACACCGTGGGCAGGGTCAGGACCGCACCTGGCTGGGCGCACGCGGTGGCCCGCCAGGTGGCTGAGGGCGGCGAGGGGCCGTGGCGGGCGGAGTGCGGAACGACGGTCCGCGTCATCCGAGGTCCGTGGACCCCCGGCCGGGGACTGGGCGCGGGCCACCCCTGCCCCGAGTGCCGGACGCTGGTCGCGGGCTGACCGGCGGGCGCGGCGGCGGTCAGCCGGCCGGTCACTGCAAGGGTTCGTTACCCTCCGACTCCTGCGGCGCGGCCCGGCGGCCGCAGCGGGAGTCCAGCCTGGATGTCTGCCCGTTCATGTTCAGGTACAGCAGGACGAGGCCGCCTCCAACGATCAGGGGCCAGGCGATCATGCGCTGCGTCTCGATGCGGTCCTTGCAGAGCGCGGACCAGTCAGCGCGCCCCCGGCCGCCGGACAGCATGTCGTCGATGTCCTGGGCGATGGCCTCGCGCAGGGACGGGTCCAGGGCGCTGCCGCAGCCCACCACATCGCCCAGGGCGCTGGCCGATGTGGGCAGCACCAGCAGCAGGATGCCGATGGCCAGTACGACGCCCGTGACGAGGCGCAGAAGCTTGCTGCTGGTCACGTTTCTGTACCCCCGTGTCTCGATGACGACGGGGCCGTGGAACACGGGCGGGGGGCGAGGCGACCGCCACCGGGCTACCGACCGCCTCGCCGGATCGCTAGCCCCAACGGGCGCGGCCGTCACGCGGGCAGGGCCGCGCCGGGCGTGGCTACCCCATCCCCCCCGACCGGCCCATCGCCCGCGGAACCTGCCGGGCATGACGATCCGGTCGTTCACCGACGGGGACCGCCGGGACATGCGCCGCGCAGCCGAGGAGGACCCCGCCGACGGCCGGGTGGACCGGCGCCGGGGAATGGTCGGGGCCAGCTACCTGGCCGGGCTCCGCGCCATCGGTCGGCCCAGGCTCACCCCGTGCCGGAGGGTGCCTCCAAGTGCCGCTGTAGAGCCCTCAGGTCGGCAACCACGACTGCGCCGGGCTGGGCGTGCCGCGCCGCTGTCCTCAGGTGATGGGTCATGTGCTTCTCGGCCACCACCACGTCGGCATAGGCAGCCGCACAGGCAAGGTAGAGCAGATCGTTGAGGTCGTTGCGCGACCAGGGTTCACCGGGATTGCGTATTCGCTGGTAGGTGACCTCCATGACCCGACCGACGAACGGCAGCGTCGCGAAGAAGTCGATGCATCGGGCGACGTTGATGCGCTCGCGGAACTCTTCCATCGTCAGGCCGAGGGCAACCGCCGCTTGAGCGAGTTCCAGGCCGAGGTCGGCGTACGTCTTCCCCGCCGCGACGAGTCGGATGTCCCTGTCGGTCGGGTTGTCCCTCATGTAGGCCGAGAGGTCCGCGTACCCGTCGGCCCACGCGCTGATGAGGGCGTCCGCATGTGCCTGTTCGTCGGTGGTCAACGAGTCCTCGCGCAGCGTCGCCGCCCACGTGTCCCGCCAGGTCAGCTGCTCGATCAGTCGCTTCACGGGCTCGGGGAAGGCAGGGTCGCGGCATCCATAGGGCTCGAACTCCGTCGCGCGAAAGGGCGCGCCGGGCGCCTGGCTGAAGACATGGCGAGCATCGGGGGCCGCATCCGGCTCCGCCCGCAGACCCCACCTCAGCTCCCTACCTCGCACGTCGATCGGGTGGCGCATGTGCCAACCCCTGTAGCCGGCGAGCATCGCGTCTGCCAGGTCGGCACGCCGAGCCTCAGCGCCGGCGTGGGCCGTCTCGACCAGGTGGGCGCAGGACAGGGGCAACCGCACCTCTTCCGCGTCCACCGCCCGCCATAGCAGGTCCGCTGCTGTCAGTTCGTCCAGGCCGCGGCGCCGCTCAAGCTTGTCCCGGTTCACCCTTGCCTGCGCCATGGAGACCCAGTGCGTCTGATCCAGGTAGATGGTGAGGGGCACGTTTTTCCTGTCTCGGATCCTTGCCGCGGCGTGGCTACGGTTCGCCGGTGACCTGAACCGGGGACGGAACAGCATCATCCGAGACGACTGCGCCGGCCGCGCCCGCACCGCTCGGCGACCGCTGTGGCTGGCCGCCTGCGCTGGGGCCGCGGTCGGGCTGCTCAGCGGACTTGTAGGACTCGGTGGCGCGGAGTTCCGTCTGCCGCTGCTCAGCTCGCTGTTCGCCTTCGCTGCGCTGTCCGCGGTCGTCGTGAACAAGGCGATGAGCCTCGTCGTGGTGACGGCCGCGCTGCCGTCGCGCCTGACGGCGGTGCCGCTCGACGCGCTGGCCGAGCACTGGTTCATTGCGGTGAGCTTGCTCGTCGGCAGCCTGCCCGGGGCATGGATGGGCGCGTCCTGGGCCACCCGGATGCGGGCGGCGACCCTCCACCGAGTGCTCGGCGCGCTCCTTCTGGCCATCGCCGCAGTGTTCGGCGCCGAGCACCTGGGCACGCTGCCGCAGCTTGCTCTGCCGCTCGGAGGGCAGGCCACCGCCGGGGTGGTGGCCGGATTCGGCAGCGGCGTGGTCGCCGCACTGATGGGCGTTGCCGGCGGCGAGTTGCTGGTCCCGACGATCGTGCTGCCGTACGCGGTGGGCGTGAAGCTCGCCGGCAGCCTGTCCCTGCTCGTGTCGCTGCCGACGATGCTGGTCGCCTTCTTCCGGACAGCCGCGACCGGACGTTCGCGGTGCTACGCGACAACGGCCGGTTCGTGGTCGCGATGGCGGTCGGCTCGGTGGCCGGGTCGGTCACCGGCGGACTCCTGCTCGGCGCGGTGCCGTCCATGGTCCTCGTGCCGTTGGTCATCGTGCTGCTGCTCGTCTCGGCGGTGAAGGTGTGGGGGCACGCGTGGCTGGGTGACGCCCTCGCTGACACTCAAGAACCGAGGGTTGTGGGGCATCAGGCGTAATACGGCCCACCCCTGGTCCGGTCCGCCGAGTCGCTGATCAGCGACTCGGCGGGGCCGCAGTTTCGAGCGTTTCGCGCGATGCCCTACGCCCGGGTGCGCGAAAGACCCGGAAGTACCGGGACTTCCGGGAGCACCCTTGGTGCGCCTGCGCGTGCGCGTTCGATCGTCGCCCGGCTCATCACGTTGCGCCGCCACCTCGGATCACCCGAAGCGGCCTGACGGTCGCGCCGGCCCGATCGGGCGCCGGCAGTCCCAGCTCGACGCGGACAGCCGCGAGTACCACCGCCGTGATCTCCGTGATCAGCGCGTGCGCATGGACGAGTTCGTTCAGCGTCACCTGTTCCACCAGGGGTGGGTTGCTCGACGGCGGGGCACCACTAGTCAGTGGCCCGGGGACGGTCGCGGCCGACGGCATCGGGTGGGGGGCACCACTAGTCAGTGGCACCGCGACCGCCTCGACCGGCTGGGGCACCGTGGGCGGGGCACCACTAGCCCCGCTTGCGGGGCACGGGTTAGCCCCGGGCAGGGCTTCGACCCGGGGCAGCCGGTACACGGCCGCCCGGCAGTTCTCCCGCTTCCGGCCCTTGGTCCAGGGCTGCCCCTTCTCCAGTTGCACCAGCAGACCCGCCTCGATGCACTGGCGCAGGGCCGTGCGCACGGCCGTCAACCCCAGGCCGGTCTCCCCCAGCAGGTACCGGATCGGGCAGGGCGGGCTGGTGACGTTCAGCTCGGCCGCCCGTCGGGCGATGGCGTCGAGCACCACCCGCTGGTTGTCCGACACCGGGCAGGCGGGGTTCGCCAGCCACGTCCGGAACTTGGCCACGTAGGCGGCTCGGGCCGCCTCATCGAGGGCCGGGGTCTCCTTCACCCGGTCGACAGCCCTGTCCCACACCCGCTGCAGGGTCTTCTGCACCTGCCCGGCGGGGCGGTCGTCCCCGCTTTGCTTGGTGGCCACCTGCATCCCCAGGCCGCTGCCACGCTTGCTGAGTTCGGCGTGCCACTCGGAGTAGAGCCAGCCGGCGTTGACGGCGGCCATGGCGGTCCGGAACAGGGCGTTGTAGACCGCCGTGTCCCGGTCGCGACCGCTCATGCCGGAGGTCGTGACGCCCACGCGGATGAGGTCGATGTACGGGGCTCTCAGGTTGCGCCTGGAAGGCCCTACAGCCGCCTCACCGCCTCGCTGCCGTCCGCCGGTCCCATGGGCGGCCCCTCGGCGGCTCACCCCGCCGCCCCACGCTGATAGAGCCGGAGGACGCCGCGCCGTCGACTCGGCCGCTCGCTCAGCGTGTAGCCGACCGGCCGGATGATGCCGGCCCGGACGGCGGCGTGGAACCGGCCGCCCATCCGACAGGGGTGGTCGGCCGGTGGGATGAGCGCCTGAACGCTGTCGGCGGTGAACGGCCGATCCAGCGCAGCCAAGTGACGGATGGCGGCGTCGCAGCACGAGGCCCACCAGGTGTCCTGGTGGGCGTTGGCCGCGGCGACGCCGGCGTCACGGACAGCCCGCGACAGGTCGGCGAGGGTCGTCAAGATCAGGTTGTTCTCGGCGGCCCTAGACTCGGCGTCGAGGGGCTGCTTGGAGGTGGCGTTCTCGCTGGGGGCGGTTCCGGTTCGCGGCCGGGCCGCCCCTTCATCTGCCCTCACCGCGGACCGCCGAGTGATCCGCCGGGGCGAAGGAGCGTGGACAGCCGATCGCGCTGCTCCGGTGTCAGCGGCGGGGCAGCATCGACCAGGCGACGGATGTAGTCCTCGACGCGCCGGACATCGAGCTCCCGGCGCTCCCGAACAACTGCGTCGGGCGCGTTGCGCCAGCGGGCGTGAGCGGCGATCCGGGCGATGGTCGCCCGGGTGGCCGGGTCGTTCGACGGCACAGTGGCACTCACCTATTCGGTGCAGTACCACCGGGGCCTAGTCGGTGACGGGGGTTTCGCCGGCAGTAGGCGAGGCGTCGAGGTGGATGCTAACCCTTGGCACGCCCGCGACGACGCATCACTCCCCGTGGGTCGGCCCACAGCCCCACCGGGTCGGCCGTGATGACCCGACCCTCCCGGTAGGCCTCGCGTAGCCGCGGCGGGAACAGGGCGAACTCCTTGCGGCAGGCGCAGGTGGCCCGGAGGCTGGCGTTCTCGTCGAAGTCGACGTCGATCCAGGTGCCTTCGGAGCCGTCCGGGGTCTTCACCGCCATCAGCACCTGCAGGACGGGCGCCCTGTCGATCGCGGCGACTCGGGCGAGCACGTGCTTGCCCTTAGGCTTGTTGCACACGGCGACGACCGTGGGCCTCATACCGGCCTGCACTGCATGAACGCCTGGCCCCGGGGCAGGCTCGGAACGCCACTCGAGCGCCAGCGGTTGGCGCAGGGGCGGGTCACGCGCCGGCCCCCTTCCACTCGATCGTGACGGCCTCGGGGTCGAATGTCCGTGCGCCCTGCCGGGTCCGGCTCACCGTGATGGCCATCAGCGTGCTCACCACGGCGCGGCGGCGGCTCAGCGGGAGGTCGTTCCAGGCCGACGCCACGTCGCTGGCTCCGGTCAGACCGTCCAGGAGCGGGGCGGGGTCGACAACCCGGGCTCGTCGCTCGGCGTCCGCGAGCAAGGGGCGCAGCTTGGCGGTGATGCGCTCCATCTGGCGGCCGTCGATGGCGCCTTCGGCGTACTGGTCCGCGGCGTGGTCGAGGCGTCCGCGCAGGCGCTCGGCCTCCTCGACCGCCGCTGTCCGCTCGGCGCTGTCGCCGACGGTGAATAGGCCTACGGCATCCGGGCGCGCCAGCCTGGCAGTGACCAGCCCGACGATGAGATGGTCCAGGTCGGCCTTCCGGCGGATCACGCATCCGTTGGCGGAACACCGGTAGGACGGAACGCCACGATTTTGGGCGACGCGCAATGTGGCTCCGCAGACGCCACAGCGGGCGATTCCGGACAGCAGGTGCGCGGCAGCCGTGCCGGTGCTGGACCTCCGCTGGGGATCCGTCAAGACGGCGCGGAGCTGCTCCCAGCGACCCCTGTCCAGGATCGCCTCCCAGGCACCTTCCCCTACGACCTCGCCCCGATGGACTCGCAAACCGGCGTTGCGCTCGCGCAGGACCAGCGCCCGGACCATGTTCTTGCTCCACGGCTTCCCGGTCGGCGACGGCACGCCTCCGGTCTTCAGGGCCGCGGTGACCGACCGCAGGGATTCCCCCGCCAGCAGGGCGTTCGCGAGGCGCTGGACCACAGCCGCCTCGGCCGGCTCGATCACCTCACGGACGGTCCCGTCCGGGGCGTGTTCCCGGATCCAGCCGTAGGCGCGGCGGCCGTGGGGCCGGCCGGACTCGGCTCGCTGCTGCAAGGCGCGCCTCACTCTCTCGCTCTTGTGCTCAGACTCGTGCCGGGCGACCGCGCCCAGCATCCGGGCGTGCAGTCGACCGTTGGCCGTGGTCAGGTCCCACTCCCCCGCTTGCACGGTGTAGACCGCCACGCCGGCCCGCTCCACGGCGGCGATGAAGGTCTCCAGTTCGGCCGGGGAGCGGTGCAGCCGGTCTGGGTCCCACGCGGCGATGACGTCGACCTGACCGGCCTCCACGGCAGCCATGAGCGCGGCGTACTGGGGCCGGGGTTTCCCGCTGTAGGCGCTCAGGTCGTTGTCGGTGAGGGTGCGCACCACGTTCCAGCCGTTGCGCTCGGCCAGCGCGGCGCAGTCCTGGCGCTGGCGCTCCACCCCTAGGCCCTCACCGCGCCGGTCGTCGGAGATGCGGCAGTAGACAGCGGCTCGTGGGGCGTCAGCCAGCGCGGCAGTCTGTGAGACTCGGGGAGGGCGGTGGTCACCGCCCAAGTATGTCAGTTCGTACAGTTGTCGAGCGTCGTCTTGCCGGCCTGCGTGCCGCCGGACACCAGCACGTTGAGCCCCGCGGCGACCGCGGCCTCCAGGAACCGGGCGGCCTGCACGGTCAGCGTCCCGGTGGCCACCAGCTCGTCGAGCGAGTGCGCCTGCAGCACGAACTTGCGGATGTTGACCGCCATGTGCCGGCGGGTGATGTCGGGGATGACCACGTGCAGCCGGGAACCGTCGGGCAGCATCGCGTCGACGAAGGGCTGGCTCATGTCGATCCGCCGTCCCGAGGTGCGCAGCATCCGCTCCACCAGGTCGGCCAGCTCACCGGCGCCCAGGATGGTGGTGGTCAGCTCGCTGCGGCCGCGGCGGGCGACGAACACCCGGCCCGGCTCGTTGACCCACACCTCCTCGACCTCGGGGTCGTCGAGCCAGCGCTGCAGCGGCCCGAACCCGGCCACCCGGTCGAGCACGTCGCGCACCACCGCATCCGGGTCGCCGACCGGCGGCAGCGCCGAGGTCAGCGACCGCTCGGAGTAGTCGGCGACCACGTCGCGCACCAGCACCCGCACCGGCGCGGGGTCGGTGAACGGGTCCAGTCCGCGCCGGCGGATCAGCTCGCGGACCTCGCCGTCGACCACGTCGAGCGCACTCGTCGGCACTGGACCCCCGTCACACCCCGTTGCAGAACGGGAGGGACCGTAGGTCGACTCCGGGCGTGGACGGGAGCCCGGTCAACCGATCTGTGGACAGCCCGCACCGGCACCATCCGGTCGGGTGACCCGCCCCCAGGTGGCCCGAGCGTGTGCGCAGGCGCGGCAGACGCAGCCCGGGAACCCGGCGCCGGCGCACACGCTTGGCACCTGGGTCAGGCGCGCCGGACGGTCAGGTGCGGGCGGTGCGCCAGGCTCTGCGCCACCACGCAGTACCGCTCGGTCAGCTCCGCCAGCCGCGCCAGCGCGGCGTCGTCGGCGTCGGTGTCCAGCTCGGCGTCCACGGTGATCGGCCCGAGCCCGACGGGCACCGACCTGTCCACACCGAGCGTGCCGCGCGGGTCGAGGTCCGCCGACGCGGTGAGCCGGCCCGCGCGGACGTCGAGCCCCATCGCGGTGGCCACGCTGCGCATCGTCACCCCGGCGCAGGCCAGCAGCGCCTGCAGCAGCATGTCGCCGGAGCAGGCGTCGCTGCCGTCGCCGCCGGTGGAGGGGTGCAGCCCGGCGCGGGCGGGTCCGGCCCAGGTCCGCACGGTCGCGGTGATGCCGGGCGCGGAGAAGTCGGCCTCGGCGGACATCCGCGCGCAGGCCGATCCCGGGTCGTCGCGGTAGCGCTGCTTGAGCGGTGCCTGCAGTTCCCGCAGCTGGACGGCGTCCATCCGGATCCCCCTCGTGGTGTCGAGCCCCATGCTCACGACCCGGCGACCGGCGCGCCACCGAGCGTGTGCGCCGACGCGGCCGACAGACCCTCTTGTTGCGAGTCGGCGACGATCCGGACGAACTGGTCTCGCTCGACCGCGCGAATCACTACATTCGTCCTCTTCGTACATCGCGTGACATGGGGGCACACATGCGCCGTCGTCTGATGGCCGGGCTCGCGGTGGGCTCGATCCTGCTCGCCGGCTGCGGCTCACAGGTCTCGGGTGGCCCCTCCACCGCTTCTCCGAGCGCATCTCCGAGCCCGTCGCCGAGCGAGTCCGATGTCGGAGAGCTGCCCTCCCCGGAGGAGTGCGCGGACCCGGGCGTCTACGCCGACTGGACCGAGTACTGCGCGAACGTCGCAGAGCCCAGCGACGCTACCTCCGAGGAGCCCCCGAGCGCTGCCGTCAACCCCCGGTTCGGGCAGACCTACACCTACGAGAACGGATTGGCGGTGACCGTCGCGCCGCCACAGCCCTACACGCCCTCGGACAGCGCCGCGGTCGGGGAGCCAGCACCGCCGAGCTTCGTCGTCTTCGATGTCACGGTGGCCAACGGCACTCAGGCCAACTACGACCCGGCCACGTTCATGGCCACGATGCAGAGCGGCACCACCGAGGGGCAGCAGGTATACGACTCCGCCAACGGCATCGGTGGCACCCCGTCCACGACGCTGCTGCCGGGCCGCGAGAGCACCTTCCGGCTGGCCTTCGGTGCAACCCATCCGAACGACCTGGTCCTCGAGGTCACGCCTGGCTTCGACTACGAGTCGGCCATCTTCACTTCCTGACTCGCCCGCTCGCCGTTGGCACGTGCAACCCGGCGACCGGCACGCCACCGAGCGTGTGCGCCGACGCGGCGCCCGGAGCCGGAGAGTGCGGCGTGCGCGCACACGCTCAACGGCGCACTGAGGGGATGGACGTCCCCCGGCGCCGGGGTCATCATCGCGACGTGCCCACGAGGTCGGCCAAGGAGCGCGCCGGCACCGGGTCCGACCAGGTCACGGTGACGACGGACTCCGTGCGGCCCGCGGAGGCGTTCTCCTTCTGGCAGGACCTGATCTGCGACACCTTCGTCCAGCTCTCGGCGTCCCCCACCACCGAGCTCCCGTTCCGCGGCCGGATCGCGCACGGCGTGGTCGGCGACGTCGAGCTCACCACGGTCCGGGCCAGCGGCCAGAACGTGCAGCGCACCCGCCGGCTGATCGCCCGCAGCAACGAGGAGTACGTGCTGGCCAGCATCCAGCTGGCCGGGCGGGGGATCGTCTCGCAGGACGACCGCGAGGCCCGGCTGGTGCCCGGTGCGATGGCCTTCTACGACAGCACCCGGCCCTACACGCTGCACTTCGACGGCGCCTTCGAGCAGCTCGTCGTCCAGGTGCCGCGGCGGGTGCTGCCCGCCGGCCCCCTGGCCGGGGCGACCGCGGTGACCCTGGGCGCCGACAGCAGCGCCCGGCTGGTGGCCGACTTCCTCCGCGGCCTGGCCCGGCAGCAGGCGACCGACCCGGCCGGGACGGCGGCGCTCGCCCCGCACGCGCTCGGGCTGCTCACCTCGGCCCTGGGACTGGCCGCCGGGACCGGGCCGCCCCCGGGCGCGGCCGCCCTGGACCGCGAGCGGGTGCTGGCCCACCTCGCCGCCCACCACACCGACCCCCGGCTCTGCGCCGACGGGGTGGCCGCGGCCTGCCACCTCTCCCGGCGCAGCCTGTTCCGGCTCTTCGAGTGCGAGCCTGAGGGGCTCGGCGACGTGCTGCGCCGGCTGCGGGTCACCGCCGCCCAGCGCCTGCTGCGCACCGCGCCGACGCTGCCCCTGGCCACCGTCGCCGTCCGCTCCGGCTTCGGCGGGGAGGCCTCGTTCCACCGCGCCTTCCGCGCCGTCACCGGGACCACCCCGGCGGCCTACCGGCGGGCGGTCACCGGCCGGCCCTGAGGAGCGGCCGGACCTGGCACGCAGCGGCAGGGACCTGGCACGGACCGCGAGTCCGCCTGCGCGCGGTCGGCTCACCGTGGTCGCACGCCCGCAGCCGGCGGGCCCGTCGCAGGAGGACCGCATGAGCGTCCCCGACAGCTCCGCTCCCGTCCGTCCGGTGCGCGCGGCCGCCGTCCAGGCCGAACCGCGGTGGCTCGACCTCGACGCCGGGGTGGACCAGGTCGTCGACCTGATCGGCGAGGCGGCCGGCAACGGCGCCGACCTGGTCGCCTTCGGGGAGACGTTCGTCCCCGGCTACCCGTGGTGGATCTGGCTGGACTCGCCTGCGTGGGGCATGCAGTTCGTCGCCCGCTACGCCGCGAACTCGATGACCCGCGACGGCGAGCACATGCGCCGGATCGCCGCCGCGGCCGGACGCCACGGCGTGCACGTCGTCCTGGGCTTCGCCGAGCGGGCCGGCGGCAGCCTCTACATGTCGCAGGCCTTCATCGACGACGCCGGCACCGTGGTCTCGGTGCGCCGCAAGCTCAAGCCGACCCACGTCGAGCGCAGCGTCTTCGGCGAGGGCGACGGCAGCGACATCCAGGTGCACGAGACCGCGCTCGGCCGGCTCGGGGCGCTCAACTGCTGGGAGCACTTCCAGCCGCTGACCAAGTACGCGATGTACAGCATGGGCGAGCAGATCCACGTCGCCTCCTGGCCCAGCTTCTCGATCTACCGCGGGGCGGCCACGGCGCTGGGCCCGGAGGTGAACACCGCGGCCAGCCGGGTGTACGCGGTGGAGGGGCAGACCTTCGTCCTCGCGCCGTGCTCGGTCATCGGGCAGGCCGCCCACGACCTGTTCGCCGACACCGAGGCCAAGCGGCAGCTGCTGTTGCAGGGCGGCGGGTTCACCCGGATCTACGGCCCCGAGGGCACCGAGCTCGCCGAGCCGCTGCCCGAGGACGCCGAGGGGATCCTCTACGCCGACCTCGACCCCGCACTCATCGCGATCGCCAAGTCCGCCGCCGACCCGGTCGGCCACTACTCGCGCCCCGACGTCTTCCGGCTGCTGTTCAACGGCGCGCCCAACCGGGTGGTGGTGACCCCGGAGCAGGCCCCTGGGCGCCTGCCGGTGGAGCTGCCCGAGCCCAGCGACCTGGTGCCCGCCGACGCCTCGGCCCTCGAGCAGGTGGGCCGGCCGTGAGTCTCGAGCCGCCGGTCCCGTCGCACCGCGGCGTCTGGCACCCCCGGGACGCCGGCCCGGCGGTGGCCGCCGCGGACGCCGAGGTCGCGGCACTGCTCCGCCGCCTGGCGGGGGCCGTCGACGGCACGGGCCGGCTCACCGCCGTGGTGTTCACCCCCCGGGCCGAGCCGGGACGTCGCGTCGCGGGGACCCGGCTCCTCGCCCGGAGGGCAAGGAGAGCCGGCCGGCGCGTCGTCCGGTGAGTGACCGCCCGGCCGCGGCGTGCCCCCACCGCTGCGGCCGGGCCCGACACGCCGGGGCACCGGGAACAGATCCGGCGCGGCGCGTGCTCCAGCCCACAGTCCCCCGACGCCGCCCGTGAGGAGACCGCCCGAGCATGCCGACGACCCTCCTGCACCGGGACCCCGACGCCTCCTCCTCCCACCGCCCGGTGCGCCGGCGCTCCCGGGCTCCCCGCCGGCTGGTCGCGCTCGGCGTCGCCGCCGGGGTCGCCGTCCCGGTCGGGCTGGTCGTGGCCGACCGGGTCGCGGACTGGACGGCGCCGTTCGAGCAGGAGGTCGTCGACCGCAGCACTCCCCCGCTGTTGCTGGCGTTGGAGGACCTCGCCGAGTACCGCGCCGCCACCGGGACCTTCCAGGTCGTGATCGACCAGGAGCGCGACACCGCCTGGGTGCCCTCGGTGATCAGCGGCGAGCGCGTGCAGTTCCTGGCCACCGGCAGCGTCGACGCCTCGGTCGACTTCTCCGGCATCGGCGAGGGGGACGTCGAGCTCTCCGCCGACGGCGAGTCGGCCACCATCACCCTCCCCGCCCCGGAGCTGGGCCAGGCGCGGGTGGACCCCGAGCAGAGCCGGGTGCTCGACCGCGACCGCGGGCTGGTCGAGCGGCTCGGCGACGCCCTCGCCGACGACCCCACCGACGAGAGCGCGCTGTTCGCGCTCGCCGAGGACCGGCTAGAGTCGGCCGCCGCCGAGAGCGACCTGGGCGAGCGCGCCGAGGCCAACACCCGCGACATGCTCACCACGCTGGCGGGCTCCCTCGGCGTGGACAGCGTCACGGTCACCTTCGAGCCCGCGCCGAGCGCCACCGGCTGACCAACGGCGGCCCCACCGGGCCGCCCCAGACCCCGTTCCCGGGGACGTCGCACGCATCCGCCCTGCCCAGGGCTTCGTCGATGTGTGACGCAGAGCACACTTGATCACGCTCAACGTGCTCCTCGGCCTCCGGTCCCGGTGCTAGCTTCCGCCGGCTTCCGAGACCGAGGAGACCCGCGTGAGGCGACGTACACCCCTCGCGGCCGTGCTGTGCACCGCCGCGTCCTCGCTGGTGCTGGCGGCCGCCCCGGCCGCCGCCGCGCCCAGCGCCGGCCCCGGGCAGCTCTGCCAGGACGGCAACTGGTTCGTCATCCAGTACGAGGCGACCTACGACGGCGCCACCGGCGCGGCCGACGGCGCCTACGAGCGCGCCGTCCCCACCACCGGCGGCTGCGCCAGCAGTTGGGCGCACGGGGACGGCCAGTTGTCGACCGCGGCGATCGCGGCCCAGTGCCGGACCGGGATCGAGGCCCGCTTCGGGCCCTACCCGATCACCGTCCGCTTCGCCCAGACGTACGTGCTCCAGAACCGCGCCGACTGCATCGAGGTCATGAGCGGTGTGGCGCACGGCGAGATCGACCCGGGACGCGCGCCGCTGTTCCCGGGTGGCACCCGATGAACCCCGTCCTGAGGAGGACCTCCCCGATGAAGACCCTCGCCCGCACCGGCCTCGTGGCGGCCGCCGCCCTCGCCGCCGTCGTCACCGGCGCCACCTCCGCGTCGGCGGCCCCGTCCGGCGGCTCGGGCGCCGTCAAGGTCGCCAACCCCGCGCAGGCCTGCGCGACCATCCAGAACACCGTGGCCGAGTACGGCGGCACCCTCGACGACTTCCGCTACAGCTCGTGCGTCCGGACGTTGGCTGGGCGGGTGCCCGTCGTCGAGGGCGCCGGGGACCCGTACGCGCAGTGCGCCCTGTACGAGGACGAGGGGGCGATCTCCTACCCGTACACCTTCTACGCCGAGGGTGGCCCCTTCCCCTCGCTGCGGGCCAACGACCGCGAGCAGTGCGCTCGCGCGCTGTACGCGTACCACACGATCGCCTCGGCCTTCCCCGGGCAGCCCTGACCCGGGCGACGACCCACCCGAGCCCCGCCGGTGCCCGCACCGGCGGGGCTCGGTGCGTCCCGGTCAGCCCCGGCGGCTCAGCTGCCGGCGCGTGCGCGGCCGGGGCACGGCCGCCGACGGCGACGGACGGCCCGCGGCCCGCTCGAGCAGCAGCGCCTCGGCGTCGGTGCGCTCCAGCGGCCGGGCGAAGAGGAAACCCTGGGCGGTGTCGCAGCACCCCTCGGCGAGCAGCCGCGCCTGGTGCTCGTGCTCCACGCCCTCGGCCAGCACCTCCAACCCCAGCGTGCGGCCCAGCTCGATGGTGCCGCGCACGATCGCCGGCAGCGGGTCGCCCTCGGCGATCCCGTGGACGAACGAGCGGTCGATCTTGAGCACGTCCACGGTGAACTGCTGGAGGTGCGCCAGCGACGAGTAGCCGGTGCCGAAGTCGTCGAGCGCCAACCGGACACCCAGCGCCCGCAGCGCCGCCAGTGACGCGGCCGCCCGCTCCGGGTCGTCCACCAGCGCGGTCTCGGTCACCTCGAGCACCAGCGCGGAGGCCGGCAGGCCGCTGTCGGCCAGCGCGGCCGCGACGGCACCCACGAGGTCCGGCGAGGTCAGCTGGGTGGCCGACACGTTGACCGCCATCGTCAGGTCACCGGCGCCGGGGTGGGCCTGCCGCCACGCGGCCCCGGTGGCGCAGACCTCGCGCAGCACCCACGCGCCGATCGGACCCATCAGGCCCGCGGCCTCGGCCACCGGCACGAACCGGTCGGGGCCCACCGGGCCCAGGCGCGGGGAGTCCCAGCGCAGCAGCGCCTCGAAGCCGGTCACCCGCCGGTCGGCCAGGGCGACGACGGGCTGGTAGACCAGCCGGAACTCCCCGCCCGCCAGCGCGCCGCCCAGCTCCCGCTCCAGCTCGCGGGCCGCCTGCACCGCGGCGCGCATGCCGGGCTCGAACAGCCGCACGCGGTTGCCGCCGTCGAGCTCGGCGGTGTACATCGCGAGGTCGGCGTCGCCGATCAGCGACCCGGCGCCCACCTCGCCCCGGCCGACGGCGACGCCCACGCTCACCGACAGCGTCACCGGCCCGGCGTCGAGCTGCACCGGCCGGCGCAGCACCTCGACCACGCGCGCGGACGTGGCCAGCGCCTCGTCGTCCCCTCCGCCGGCCTGCTCGACCAGCACGGCGAACTCGTCACCGCCCCGCCGGGCCACGGTGTCGTCGGCCCGCACCGCCGCGCGCAGCCGGGCGGCCACCTCGCGCAGCAGCGCGTCCCCGGCGGCGTGGCCGAGGGTGTCGTTGACCGTCTTGAAGCCGTCGATGTCCAGGCAGACGACCGCGGCCGAGCCGCCGCCGCGCACCGTGCGCAGCAGCGCCTGCTGGACGCGGTCGGCGAACAGCTCCCGGTTGGCCAGGCCGGTCAGGCCATCGTGCAGGGCGGAGTGCGCCAGGGCCTCCTCGGCGCGGCGGCGGCCGGTCACGTCGGTGACGTGCACGACGACGCCGCCGACGTCGGGGTCGTCACCCAGGTCGACCAGCCGGACGCCGAGCCAGCGGTCCTCGCCGCGCCAGCGGGCGGGCACCTCGGCGTCGACCACCGTGCCGGCCGCCTCGAGCGCCCGGTCGAAGACCCGCTGGGCCTGCTCGAGGTCGAGGCCGGCCAGCCGCACCGCCTCCCCCGCGCTGTGCCCGCGCAGCGGGGCGGTCCCGAGGACCGCCGCCATCGGTGCGGGGTCGCTGAGCAGCCGGCCGTCGCGGGAGACCACCAGGACCGCGTCGGAGGAGTGGGCGGCGAGCTTGGCCGCGTGGCGCTCCCGCGAGCGCAGCAGCGCCCGGGCCGCCGCCTCGCGGCGCACCAGCAGCGCGGCGCGGAGGAAGACCAGCGCGGTGAGCACCACCATGCCGGCGAGGATCGCCACCGGGTCGCCCGCGCCGCCGCTCGCGTGGACGGCGAGGTCGGTCGTGGGCGGCACCAGCAGCGCGCCGAGGCACACGGCCAGCCGCGCCAGGTCCGACCGCCGGGACGGCGCGGGCGCGGTCCCGGACGCCGGGGAGCCCGGCAGCCAGGTGGCGACCGCCAGCAGCACGCTGCCGAGCACCCAGCCGGCGTCGAGCAGGGAGCCGAAGCTGTCCGCGTCGGCGTGCAGCAGGTAGGCGACGTCGGAGAACAGCCAGCACGCGCAGGCGGCCGCCACCACCAGCGACGTCCGCTCCCCCTGCCGCCGGGTCGCCAGCAGGCGCACGACCAGTCCGATCAGCGCCGCGTCGAGCGCGGGGTAGCAGGCGAGCGCGATGCGGGTGGGCAGGTCCAGCGACGCGTCCCCGACGGTCGCGGCGATCGACACCTCCCACACCACCAGGAGGACGGCGACGAAGACGACCAGCGCGTCGATCCAGCCGGCCACCTGCTCGTCGCGGTCGTCGGTGTGGCTGCGGGCGAGCAGGGCCAACCCGATCGCCAGCGCGACGTAACCGGCGAGGTAGACGGCGTCGGCCGGGCCGGCCCCCGTGCCCGACCCGGTGGAGGAGGCCTGCACCTGCCACAGCACGTCGCCGACGGCGGAGAGGGTCGCGCCGGCGGCGATGCACGATGCGGCCGGGCGACGGCTCCCCCGCGCGGCCCCGCCCCAGGCGGCGACGACGGTCAGCCCGACGACGCCGAAGTAGAGCGCGGTGCCCGCGGTGCTGCCCGACCAGGCGGCCAGTGCCCACAGCACCAGCGCGACCGGGACGACGGCCGCGCCGAGGACCGCCCGGCGCAGGACCGCAGGGGGGACGGCGACGCTGCCGACGCGGACGCTGGTCGATGACACGGTCTGCGCATCGGCGTGGAACGGAACGGTCTGGAACCCTTCCGGTCGCCGGTCCCCCGCGGGGGTGACCCCGGGTCAGCTCCCCGGGCGCAGCACCGCCACCACCACGTGCGGCCCCGGCTCGCGCAGCGCCGTCCCGAGCTGGTCGGCGAGGTCCTCGGCGGTCTCGGCGCGGGTGGCCGGCACGCCCATGCCGGTGGCCAGCGCGACGAAGTCCAGGGCCGGGCCGCCGAGGTCGAGCAGCTGCCCGGCCCGTTCGCCGCCGCCGGTGGCGCCCACCCGGGACAGCTCCCCCTGCAGGATCGCGTAGGAGGCGTTGTCGTAGAGGACGACGGTGACGTCGAGCTGCTCGCGGGCCATCGTCCACAGCGCCTGGACGGTGTACATGGCGCTGCCGTCGGCCTGCAGGGCGACCACGGGGCGGTCGGGGCAGGCCACCGCCGCGCCGACCGCCATCGGCAGGCCGTCGCCGATCGCGCCGCCGGTGAGCGCCAGCCAGTCGTGCCGCGGCGCGCCGGAGGTCAGCTCGGCCAGCCCGATCCCGGAGGTGATGGCCTCGTCGACCACGATCGCCCGCTCGGGCAGCAGCGCGCCGACCACCGCCGACACCGTCCGTGGCGCGAGGCGCCCGGTCGGGAGCTCCGGGCGGGAGGCCTCCAGCAGCTCCGGCTCGGCACCGGCGGCGACCTCCCCGGCCAGCTCCTCCAGCGCCGCGACGCCGTCCTCACCCGGTGCGGAGAGGACGTGCACCGTGCAGTTCTCGGGCACCGGCGTGCCCGGCGTGCCCGGGTAGCCGAAGAAGTGCACCGGGGAGGTCGCCCCGGCCAGCACCAGGTGCCGCGTGCCGGCGAGCGCCTTGATCGCCACCTCCGGCGGGTAGGGCAGCTTGTCCACGGCGGGCAGCCCCGCGCCGCGCACCATGCGCGCGGGGAAGGTCTCGGACAGGAGCCGCGCGCCGGTGCCCGTGGCCACCCGGGCCGCGGCCAGCAGGCCGGTCTCGGACGCCACGACGTCGTCGCCGACGAAGAGCACGGTGGGCTCCCCCGACCGCAGCACCGACGCCGCCGCGGACACCGCGGCGGCGGGCACCCGCGGGCGGGGGCGCGCCGCCGGGGGGTCGGCCACGGCCGCGCCGTCGGACCACGAGACGTCGGCCGGCAGGACCAGCGTGGCGATCTGGCCGCGGGCGGCCGCGGCGACGGCGTCCACGGCGTCGGCGGCGACGTCCTCGGGGGCCAGCGAGCGGCGGACCCAGCCCGACACGGTGCCGGCCAGCGCGTCGACGTCCGACTCGAGCGGCGCGTCCAGGCGCTTGTGCGAGCGGGCGTGGTCGCCGACGACGTTGACCATCGGCGCCCGGCCGCGGCGGGCGTTGTGCAGGTTGGCCAGCCCGTTGCCCAGGCCCGGGCCCAGGTGCAGCAGCGTGGCGGCGGGCCGGCCGGTCATGCGGGCCCAGCCGTCGGCGGCGCCGGTGGCCACGCCCTCGAAGAGGGTGAGCACGCCGCGCATCTCCGGGACGTCGTCGAGCGCGGCGACGAAGTGCATCTCCGACGTGCCGGGGTTGGCGAAGCAGACGTCGACGCCGGCGTCGACGAGGGTGCGGATGAGAGCCTGGGCGCCGTTCACCGGGAGACGTGCACCTCGGTCACCTCGTAGTGGGTCATCGTGGCGCCGCCGGTGGCGAAGGAGGCGATGTCCTCGGCCCCGGCCTTGCCCTCCTCGGAGGCGAACGCCGCGCCCATCGCCTCCTCGGAGTCGAAGTCGAGCTCCGCGACGAGGTAGGGCGCGGGGCGCGAGGGATCCAGGGAGTGCGGCCGGCCGGTGGTGAAGCGCACCAGGCCCGGCAGCTGCACGGTCAGCGGGACGTGCGTGTCCCGGTAGTGGGCGTCGAACGCCGCCGGGTCCTCGGGCTGCCCGTAGCTGACGACGAGCCTGTGCACCATCTGCGCCACTCCTGGGGGTCGGGCCGGGCGCCGCGCCCGGTCGGCCCCACCCTGTCAGGCACCGCCCCGTCCCCGCGACCTCAGAAGGTGATCACCAACCGCCCGCGCACCCCGCCGGCGGCGAGCACCCGGTGGGCCTCGGGCGCCTCCTCGGGCGCGAACGCGCGGGCCACCCGCAGGGTCAGCGCGCCGGACTCCACCTGCTCGCGCAGCCGGTCGAGGGCCGCCGCGTTCTCCGCGTAGTGGCGCACCCGCGTGGGGAAGGCCTCGACCCGGCCCGAGCCGTCGCCGCGATAGCCGCGCACCGTGGCCAGCCGGCCGCCGTCGCGGATCGCCGGCAGCACGTGGGCGTCCTGCACCGAGCCGTCGGCCAGCCCGTCGACGCCGTCGGGGAACTCGGCGCGGATCCGGTCGGCCACGTCGTCGCCGCGCCGGACGACGACGTCGGCGCCGAGGTCGCGCACCAGCTGCTCGTCGGCCTCGGAGGCGTCGGCGACGACGGTCAGCCCGTCTGCCTTCGCCAGCTGGACGACGTAGCCGCCGTAGGCACCGGCCGCGCCGGTCACCGCGATCACCGACCCCGGCGGCAGGGCCAGGTGGTCGAGCGAGAGCCGGGCGGTGAGGGCGTTCATCGGCAGCGTCGAGGCGGCCACGGCGTCGGCGCCCGCCGGCACCCGGGCCACCGAGGCCGCAGGCAGCACGAGGTCCTCGCGGTACCCGCCGTGCGCGCCGGTGGGCACGACGATGCCCATGACCGCGTCGCCCACCGCGACCCGGTCGACGTCCTCGCCGACCTCGACCACCTCACCGGCGGCGTCCATGCCCGGCACCCACGGCGGGGTCTTCACCGGGTCGCGCCCGGCGTAGGCGCCCTCGCGCAGGTGGGTGTCGGTCGGGCTGACCGCCGCGGCCCGCACCCGCACCCGCACCTGGCCGGGCCCGAGACGCTCGTCCGGGACGTCGACGACGGAGAGGGCCTCGGGCCCGCCGAACTCGGTCACTCCCACGGCTCGCACGCCCCGACCTTAGGGGCCTCCCGCGCCATGACGTCACGGGGCTTGCGGATGACGTCACGGTGGTGTCAATATGACGTCATGGACCTCACGCCGTACGTCGAGCAGCTCCGCCGGGAGCTGGCGCTGGCCGCCGCGCCGGGCGGTGAGGAGGCGCAGGCCCTCGCCGAGCGGCTCACCGCCCCGCTGGAGTCCTCGGTCCGGCTGGCCCTGCTCAGCGCGCTGTCCGCGGCGGCGGAGGAGATCACCGGCCAGCTCGCCCCCGGCTCGGTCGACGTGCGGCTGCGGGGCAGCGACATCGGCTTCGTCGTCACCCCTCCCCCGGCCGAGGAGCACCTGCCCGCGCCGGCTCCCGAGGCGGTCGTCCCCGACGCCGACGACGGCAGCACCATCCGCATCACCCTGCGGCTGCCCGAGACGCTCAAGGTCCGCGTCGAGGAGGCCGCCGCCCGCCTCGGCTCGTCGGTGAACACCTGGCTGGTCCGGGTCGTGGCCGACGCCGTCGCCCGGGCCGACCGTCCCCCGGCCGCCGAGCCGCGCCGTTCGCGCTGGTCGGCGGGCCAGTCCTACACCGGCTGGGTCCGCTAGCCCGCACACCGCACACGCACGCCCGCACCGCACCCCCGGCCGACCGGCCGGGGCCGATCCGGCACGCCCGGGAGGCGCCGCCATGCCCACCTTCGACACCCCCGACCCGATCACCGCCCGCATCGACGTCGCCGCCGGCAGCGTCCGCGTGCGGGCCACCGACCAGCCCGTCACGGTGGTCGACGTCCGGCCGCACGACGACCGCAGCAGCGCCGACGTCCAGGCCGCCGAGCAGGCCACCGTCACCTGCGCCGGCGGGCACCTGCTGGTCCGCACCACCGGCCGGCCGCGGCTGCTGTTCCTCGGCTCCGGCGGCGAGGTCGACGTCGACGTGGCGCTGCCCGAGGGCTCGTCGGTCGAGGTGCGGACGACGGCCGGCGGGATCTCCTGCTCCGGCCGGCTCGGCCGCGCCGCCCTCGAGAGCCGCCACGGCGACCTCCGGCTCGACTCGGCCGCCGGGCTGCGGGCCCGCACCAGCAGCGGCGGCATCACCGTCGGCGCCGTCTCCGGCGACGCCGTCGCGCAGACCGACTACGGCGACGTGCGGATCGGCCGCACGGACGGCGACACCCGGCTGCGGACCAACTGCGGTGACGTCACCGTGGACCACACCGCCGGCTCGCTGCTCGGGAGCACCAGCTACGGGAGGGTGCGCGTGGGCGAGGCGGTGCGGGGGTCGCTGGTGCTGGAGACCGCCTACGGCGAGGTCGAGGCGGGCATCGCCGCGGGCACCGCGGCCTGGCTGGACCTGCAGTCGGCCTCGGGCAGCATCCGCAACGAGCTCACCGCCGCCGACGGCCCCGAGGACGCCACCGGCACCGTGCAGCTCAAGGCGCGCACCGCCTACGGCGACATCCTCGTCCGCCGGGCCTGAGGAGGACCGGGATGACCGCCGCCGTCACCGCCGCCATCGCCGTCACCGGCCTGCGCAAGGCCTTCGGCCCGACGACCGTCCTCGACGGGCTGGACCTGACCGTGCCCGAGGGCACCGTCTACGCCCTGCTCGGCCCCAACGGGGCCGGCAAGACCACCACCGTCGACGTCCTCTCGACGCTCCTCCCCGCTGACGGCGGCGAGGTCCGCGTCGCCGGGCACGACCTGCACCGGGAGCCGGACGCGGTGCGCGCCGCGATCGCGCTGACCGGCCAGTTCTCCGCCGTCGACACGCTGCTCACCGGCGCCGAGAACCTGCGGCTCATGGCCGACCTGCACCACCTCGGCCGGGAGGAGGGCCGCCGCCGCGCCGCCGAGCTGCTCGCCCGGTTCGACCTGACCGACGCGGCGGGGAGGCCGCCGGCCACCTACTCCGGTGGCATGCGCCGCCGGCTGGACCTGGCGATGGGGCTCATGGCCCGCCCACGGGTCGTCTTCCTCGACGAGCCGACGACCGGGCTCGACCCGCGTAGCCGGCGGGCGATGTGGGACGCCGTCCGCGATCTGGTGGCCGACGGCGTCACGGTCCTCCTCACCACGCAGTACCTCGAGGAGGCCGACCAGCTCGCCGACCGCATCGGCGTCCTCGACGGCGGCCGGCTGGTGGCCGAGGGCACCGCCGACGAGCTCAAGCGGCTGGTCCCCGGCGCGTCGGTACGGCTGCGCTTCCCCGACGCCGCGGCGCTCGGGCGGGCCGCCCGCGCCCTGCCGACCGGCACCGCCGACCCCGCGGCGCTGGTCCTCGAGGTCCCCGGCGACGGCAGCGTGCCCGCGCTGCGGGCGCTGCTCGACCGGCTCGACGACGCCGGCGTCGAGGCCGCCGACCTGACCGTGCACACCCCCGACCTGGACGACGTCTTCCTGGCCCTGACCGGCCGGCCGGCTCCCGAGGAGGTGGCCTCGTGACCACCCTGGCCCTCACGCTGAGCGACTCCGCCACCATGCTGCGGCGCAACCTGAGGCGTGCCGTGCGCTACCCCGGGCTGACGGTGATCGTGGCCGCGCTGCCGATCGTCTTCCTGCTGCTGTTCGTCTACGTCTTCGGCGGGACGCTCGGCGCCGGGCTGGGCGCTCCGTCCGGCGGCCGGGCGGAGTACGTCACCTACGTCGTCCCCGGCATCCTCGTGCTGGCCGTCACCGGCGGCGCGCAGGGCACGGCGATCGGGATCGCCATGGACATGACCGAGGGCATCATCGCCCGGTTCCGCACCATGTCGATCGCCCGGGCGTCGGTGCTCACCGGGCACGTCGTCGGCGCCGTGGTCCAGACGCTGGTCGGACTGGCGCTCGTCCTCGCCGTCGCGCTGCTGGTCGGCTTCCGGCCGGACGCGACCGCCCTGGAGTGGCTGGCGACGGTCGGCGTCCTGGCGATGACCTCCTTCGCGCTGTCCTGGCTGTCGGTGGCCATGGGGCTGTGGACGAGGACGGTCGAGGCGGCCAGCAACCTGCCGATGCCGCTGATGCTCCTGCCGTTCTTCGGCAGCGGCTTCGTGCCGGTCGAGTCGATGCCCGGCTGGCTGCGCTGGTTCGCCGAGCACCAGCCGTTCACGCCGATCGTCGAGACGCTGCGCGGCCTGCTCACCGGGACGGCGATCGGCTCCTCCGCCCTGCTCGCGGTGGCCTGGTGCGCCGGCATCGCACTGGTCGGCCACCTGTGGGCCCGGGCGAGCTACGAGCGCCGCCCGCCCCGTTGACGCGCGAGCGGCCCGGGACCGTGGTGGTCCCGGGCGGCGTCCTCAGCGGCGCAGGCCGTACTCCCGGAGCAGGCCACGGCTGATGATCGTCTTCTGGATCTCGCTGGTGCCCTCGCCGATGAGCAGGAACGGCGCCTCGCGCATGAGCCGCTCGATCTCGTACTCCTTGGAGTAGCCGTACCCGCCGTGGATGCGGAACGACTGGGTGGTCACCTCGGCGCAGTACTCGCTGGCCAGCAGCTTGGCCATGCCGGCCTCGACGTCGTTGCGCCGGCCGGCGTCCTTGAGCCGGGCGGCGTTGACCATCATCAGGTGGGCGGCCTCGACCTTCGTGGCCATCTCGGCGAGCTGGAACGCGATCGCCTGGTGCTGCACGATCGGCTTGCCGAAGGTCTCCCGCTGCTGGGCGTACTCGACGGCGAGCTCGAAGGCGCGGATGGAGATGCCGCAGGCGCGGGCGGCGACGTTCACCCGGCCCACCTCGACGCCGTCCATCATCTGCGCGAAGCCGCGGCCGGGCTCCCCGCCGAGGACCATGTCCGCGCCGATGCGGTAGCCGTCGAACACCAGCTCGGTGGTGTCGACGCCCTTGTAGCCCATCTTGTCGATCTTGCCGGGGATGGTCAGGCCCGGAGCGACGGTGCCGAAGCCGGCGGGCTTCTCCACCAGGAAGGTGGTCAGGTTCTGGTGCGGCTTGTCCGCGCCCAGGTCGGTGCGCACCAGCGCCGCGACCAGCGTGGAGGAGCCGCCGTTGGTCAGCCACATCTTCTGGCCGTCGATGACGTAGTCGTCGCCGTCCCGCACGGCCTTGGTCCGGATGCCCGCGACGTCGGACCCCAGGCCCGGCTCGGACATCGAGAACGCGCCGCGCACCTCGCCGGTGGCCATCCGCGGGAGGAAGTGCTCCTTCTGCTCCTGCGTGCCGTGCTGACGGATCATGTAGGCGACGATGAAGTGGGTGTTGATGACGCCCGAGACGCTCATCCAGCCGCGGGCGATCTCCTCGACCACCAGCGCGTAGGTGAGCAGCGACTCGCCGAGACCGCCGTACTCCTCGGGGATCATCAGCCCGAAGATGCCCAGCTCCTTGAGCCCGTCGACGATCTCCTGCGGGTAGACGTCGCCGTGCTCGAGCTGCTGGGCGTGCGGGATGATCTCCTTGTCCACGAAGCTGCGGACCGTCGACAGGATCTCCTGCTGGATGTCGGTCAGGTCGGCGGTCTGCGCCAGTCGGGCCACGTCTGCTCCTCCGGGACTCCGGTGTCCGTGTTACCGGCGAGTATGGGCCACCCCCCGGGCACCGTCGCCGTGTCCCGGGTCACCCCCGCGCCGCTCCGAGGCATAGGAAGCAATCCCCACGAATCGGGGCCGCGAACGTGCGGATGGCTTCCTATGCCTCTGGAGGTACCTAGGCCTCTGGAGGTGCCTAGGCCTCCGGCGGGGTGAACGACGACGTGCGGGACATGCCCGCGGCGCGGCCCTTGCCCGCGACGACCAGCGCCATCTTGCGGCTGGCCTCGTCGATCATCTCGTCGCCGAGCATCGCCGAGCCCTTCTTCCCGCCGGCCTCCGACGTGTACCAGTCGTAGGCGTCGAGGATGAGCTCGGCGTGGTCGTAGTCCTCCTGCGACGGCGCGTAGATCTCGTTGGCGGCGTCGATCTGCCCCGGGTGCAGCACCCACTTGCCGTCGAACCCGAGGACTGCGGAGCGCTTGGCCACCTCGCGGAAGGCGTCGACGTCGCGCACCTGCAGGAAGGGCCCGTCGATGGCCTGCACGCCGCGGGCGCGGGCGGCCATGAGGATGGTCATGAGGATGTGGTGGAACGGGTCGCCCGGGTAGTCGGGGTGCAGCGCACCGACCACCAGCGAGCGCATGCCGATGCTGGCCATGAAGTCGGCCGGGCCGAAGATGATCGTCTCGATCCGGGGGCTGGCGAAGGCGATGTCGTCGACGTTGACGAGCCCCTGCGCGGTCTCGATCTGCGCCTCGATGCCGATCCGCCCGACCTCCAGGCCGTTGGTCTTCTCGATCTGGGTGAGCAGCAGGTCCAGCGCCCGCACCTGGGCGGCGTCGGCGACCTTGGGCAGCATGATGCAGTCGAGCTCGGCGCCGGCGCCCTCGACCACCTCGACGACGTCGCGGTAGGTCCACTCCGTCGTCCAGTCGTTGACCCGGACCGTGCGGATCCGCTCACCCCAGCCGCCCTCGTTGAGCGCCGCGACGACGTTCTTGCGCGCGCCCGGCTTGGCCAGCGGCGCGACGGCGTCCTCGAGGTCGAGGAACACCTGGTCGGCCGGCAGGCCCTTGGCCTTCTCCAGGAAGCGCGGGTTGCTGCCCGGGACGGCCAGGTTGGAACGGCGGGATCGGAGCTCGGCCACGGTGCCTCCAGTGGTGATCGTTGATCGGAGGGTAGTGACGGCCCGTCGGTCCCCTCGCAGGGTCCCGCCACGAGCGGCGGTCGGCCTCCCTGCAGGGGCCCGCCGCGAGCTTGCGAGCGGTGGGGGGCAGGGAGGTCCTTGCAGGGGGGCGAGGGGGTCCGTCGTCAGGTGACCGGTTCCACCGGCGTCACCGGCCGGCCCGCGCGGACCACCAGCGCCACCCCGGCGACGACGGCGACCATGCCCGGCAGCGCGAGCAGCGGCGGGGTCTGCTGCAGCAGCACCAGCGCGACCAGCAGCGCCCCGGGTACCTCGAGCAGCACCGCCAGCCCGACCACCGTGGGTCCGACCGTGGACAGCACCAGGTTGAGCAGGGTGTGCCCGAGGATCTGGGCGCACACGGTGATCGCGGCGATCAGCCACCAGTCGCGGGCGCTGAACCCGGCGAGCGGGGTGGTGGTCACCAGCGCGGCCAGGGCCAGCACCACCGCGCAGGTGGAGTAGCAGACGACCGAGTAGGCCGACGTCGCCAGCCGGGTGCGCGCCCGGGCGCCGGCCAGCATGTACCCGCCGGCGCAGATCGCGCCGAGCAGCGCCAGCCCGTCACCGGCCAGCGCCTCCAGGCTCACCGCGACGTCGACCCCGGCGATCAGCGCCGCGCCGACGACGGCCAGCGCCAGCCCGACCCACACCTGCGCGGGCAGCCGCACGCCGGAGACCCGCGCGGCCAGCGCCGTCCAGACCGGCGTCGTGGTGACCAGCGCGGTCGACGCGGCGACGGTGGTCATCGACAGGCTGGGCAGCCACGCGGCGAAGTGCGCGGCGAGGAACAGCCCGGCCACGACCGACGTCGTCAGGTCCCGCGGCCGCAGGCCGGTCAGGGTGGCCCGCTCACGGCCCAGCAGCACCGGCACGAGCAGCGCCGCGCCGGCGGCGTTGCGCCAGAAGGCGATCGCGAGGAACGAGGCGGTCACCATCGCGGTCAGCGGCCCGGAGAACGAGATCCCGACGACGGCGACCGCCATGAGCCCGACGTCGCGGGCGCCCGGGCGGTGCACCGCCCACGGGTCGACCGCGCCTGCCCCTCGGCCCTGCTGCAGGGTCCCGCCGCGAGCCTGCGAGTGGTGGGGGGCAGCAGGGTCCTTCATGGCACGCGGATGCGACCGGCTGCCACCGGCACCACCGCGCCGGCCACCGTGGCCGTGGACGCCCGGCCGCCGTCGGCGGTGACGGTGCAGCGCAGAACCGACGGCCGGCCCATCGCCTCGCCCTGGCGCACGGTGTAGGCCGACGTGCCCTCCGGCGCCAGCAGCCCGGAGGCCACCAGCCACACGCCGGCGCCCAGCGCGGCCGACCCGGTGGCGGGGTCCTCGCTCCAGCGGAGGTCGTGGGCGAAGACCCGGGCGTAGGCGGTCGAGGTCGCAGCGTCCCAGGAGAGCACCGAGACGCCCTCCCCCACGCCGAGCGCGGCCAGCGCCGCCGGCTGCGGGGCGGCGTGGTCGACGACGCCGGGGTGCACGGCCAGGAAGGTCCACGGCAGGCCGCACCCGGCCACCCCCGCCGGCACGCCGACGACGTCGGCCGCGGCCAGCCCCAGTGCCTCCGCGAGCACCGCCGGGTCGGGGCCGTCCTCGGAGGTCGGCCGGCCGCCGGTGAGGGTGGCGCCGTCCTCGGTGACCTCGATGGGCAGCACGCCGGCCCCGCACTCCTGGTGCAGCGTGCCCGCGGGCAGCCGGCCGGTGCGCACCAGCGTGTGCGCCGCGCCGACGCTCGGGTGCCCGGCGAAGGGCAGCTCGGCGTACGGGGTGAAGATGCGGACCCGGTACGACGCGCCGGGCTCGGTCGGCGCGCACAGGAACGACGTCTCCGACAGCGCGAACTCGTCGGCCAGCGCCTGGCACTGCTCCGTGGTCAGGTCGTCGGCGTCGAACACCACCGCCAGCGGGTTGCCCGCGAACGCCCGCGGGGCGAAGACGTCGACGACCTCGTACTCCACGGAACCCGGGGTGGCCACGGCCCGACGGTAACCTCACGAACCGTGAGCACGGTGACCAGGGCGTACGTCGCGCGGCTCGCCGGGCTCCCCGTGTTCGACCCCAACGGCGACCGTGTCGGGCGGGTGCGCGACCTGGTCGTGGCGCTGCGGGTGGGCACCGCCAGCCCTCGGGTGCTGGGCCTGGTCGTCGAGGTGGTGGCCCGCCGCCGCATCTTCGTGCCGATGGGCCGGGTCACCACGGTCGACCCCGGGGCGATCGTGCTGTCGTCGGGCACGCTCAACCTCAAGCGGTTCGAGCAGCGGCGCGGGGAGACGCTGGTGCTCGGCGAGCTGCTCGACCGCACGGTCACCATCCGCGAGACCGGCCGGCCCGCCACCGTCGTCGACGCGGGGATGGAGCAGACCCGCACCGGCGAGTGGGAGATCACCCGGCTCGCCGTCCAGGAGCCCGGCCGGCTGGGCCGGCGGGGGCAGCTGCACCAGCTGGCCTGGGACGAGGTGGTGGGCCTGGCGCTGCCCGAGAGCGGGCAGGGCGCCGAGACGCTCATCGCCACCTACCGCGAGCTCAACGCCGCCGACCTCGCCCACGCGCTGCAGGACCTGCCGGTCAAGCGGCGGCACGAGGTGGCCGGGGCCCTCGACGACCAGCGGCTGGCCGACGTGCTCGGCGAGCTGCCCGAGACCGAGCAGATGGCGATCCTGCAGAACCTCGAGGAGGCCCGCGCCGCCGACGTCCTCGAGGAGATGGACCCCGACGACGCCGCCGACCTGCTCTCCGAGCTGTCCAACGTCGACCGCAACCGGCTGCTGGAGCTCATGGAGCCCGACGAGGCCGAGCCGGTGCGCCAGTTGCTGCAGTACTCCGAGGACACCGCCGGCGGGATCATGACCAGCGAGCCGGTGATCCTCACTCCCGACGCGACCATCGCCGAGGCGCTGGCCCGGGTGCGCGAGCCCGAGCTCACCCCGTCGCTGGCCAGCCAGGTCTACGTCTGCCGCCCGCCCTCGGCCACCCCGACCGGGCGCTACCTGGGGCTCGCGCACATCCAGCGGCTGCTCCGCGAGCCGCCGTCGGCCCTGGTCAGCGGCGTGCTCGACGACCTGGAGCCGCTGCGGCCGGAGGCCCCGCTGGCCGAGGTCACCCGGTACTTCGCCACCTACAACCTGGTGGCGGCGCCCGTGGTCGACGACCGCGGCCGGCTGGTGGGCGCGGTCAGCGTCGACGACGTCCTCGACCACCTGCTCCCCGAGAACTGGCGCGAGCGGGCCCGCCGTGGCTGACGGCCGGCGGCTCGACGTCCCCCGCGGCTCACCCCGCGGGCTGGGCAGCTACCTGCGGCTGGACCCCGACGCGGTCGGCCGGTTCGCCGAGGCCATCGCCCGGTTCCTCGGCACCGGCCGCTTCCTCGCCGTCCAGACGATCATCGTGATCCTGTGGATCGCGCTCAACGTGTTCGCCGTGCGGCTGCGCTGGGACCCCTACCCGTTCATCCTGCTCAACCTGGCGTTCTCCACCCAGGCCGCCTACGCCGCGCCGCTGATCCTGCTGGCCCAGAACCGGCAGGCCGACCGAGACCGCGTGCAGGCCGAGGAGGACCGGGCCCGCGCCGCGCAGACCCGCGCCGACACCGAGTACGTCGCGCGTGAGCTGGCCGCGTTGCGCCTGGCGATCGGCGAGGTGGCCACCCGCGACTTCATCCGCGGCGAGCTCACCCGCCTCGTCGACAGCTTCCCCGCCGAGGAGCGGGAGAAGAAGGGGAAGAAGCGGCACAAGGACGTCGCCCAGCCGGCCCTGGCCGACCCCGCGACGTAGCGCACCGTTTCGTCGTCCCCCTGCGGCATCCTGCGGGGCGTGCGCGCACACACGGTGGTGCCCTCGCCGATGGGGCCGCTGACCGTCGTCGCCGACGACGGCGTGCTCGTACGCCTGTACCTCTCCCCGCCGGGCCCCCGGACCGAGATCGGCGCGCGGGACGACGCCGCCCTCGCCGGCGCCGCCGGCCAGCTCGGCGAGTACCTCGCCGGCGACCGGGAGGCCTTCGACCTGCCGCTGCGGCCGGTGGGCAGCGACTTCGAGCTGGCCGTCTGGCAGCAGCTCACCCGCATCCCCTACGGCGAGACGCGCAGCTACGGCGCGGTCGCTGCGGCCGTCGGCGAGCCCGGCGGCGCGCAGGCCGTGGGCCTCGCCTGCGGGCGCAACCCGCTGGCCGTCGTCGTCCCCTGCCACCGGGTGGTCGGCGCCGACGGCAGTCTGGTGGGCTTCGGCGGCGGGCTCGCCCGCAAGCGCTTCCTGCTCGACCTCGAGCAGCGCGACAGCCGGCTGTTCTGACCCGGCGCCGGTCAGGTCCCGGCGGAGTCGGGCCCGTCGTCGGGCATCCCGGCCACGGACAGCTCCAGGTCGACGAAGGCCGCGATCATCGCCCGGTAGACGCGCTCGGCCACCTCCGGACTCGCCCCGCGGGCCGCGGCGAGCCGCCGCGCCCGGGCGACGACCTGCTCGACCCGGCCCGGAGCCCGCACGGCCGCCGCGTCGGTCTTGAACCGGGCCGCCGCCCGCACCAGCCGCTCCCGCCGGGCCAGCAGGGCCACGAGGTCCTCGTCGAGGCGGTCGATCGCGCTCCGGACGTCGGCCAGCGAGGTGGGCTCGGTCATCTCAGCTCCCCAGGACGTGCACGAGCGCCCCGGTGGCGCCGGCGGCCACCAGGACGACGACGAACGGGGCGCGCAGCGCGAGCGCGACCGCGGCGACGGCCAGCCCGGCCAGCCGGCCGTCGACGACCAGGTCGCGCCCCGCGGCGACCGCCTGCACCGCCACGAGCGCGGCCAGCAGCGCGGCCGGGACGAAGGTGACCATGCGGGTGACCCAGGGCCGCTCGACCCACGCCGCGGGCACCGACAGCCCGGCGAGCTTGAGCAGGTAGCAGCCCAGCGACCCGGCCAGCACCACCGCCCACAGCGTCCCGCTGCTCACGCCGCCGCCTCCTGCCGGGGCCGGCCGGCCAGCGCGACCGCGACGACGGCGGTCACCACCTGCACGCCCGGCGGCACGAACGGGGTGAGCGCCAGTGCCACGGCCGCACCGCCGAGCGCGACCCGGCGGGCGACGGCGGGCTCCTCGGCGCCGGCGCGCAGCCGCGGCCAGAGCAGGGCGAGGAAGGCGGCGGGGACGACGGCGTCGAGCGCCGCCTGTGCGGTCTCCCCCAGCGCCGCGGCACCGAGCGCGCCGACCAGCGTGGTGGTGTTCCAGACCGTGAAGATCGTCGCGCCGCCGGCGAGGAACGCCAGCCGGGCCAGCGGACGGTCGGGGGCGGCCACGGCCAGCGCCGTCGTCTCGTCGATGACCCAGTGCGCCGCGCCCAGCCGGCGCAGCAGGCCGCGCGGGGCGAGCAGCGGGGCCAGCCGGACGCCGTAGACGGTGTTGCGGGTGCCGAGCAGCAGCGCGCTGCCGACCGCCGCGGCCGCGCCACCGCCGGCGCCGAGCACGCCGACGAGGGCGAACTGGGAGGCTCCGGTGAACATCAGCAGCGACATCGCCAGCGCCTGCCAGGGGTCGAGGCCCGCGGCGTCGGCGGCCGCGCCGAAGGCCACCCCGTAGAGGCCGACGGCGACACCGAGCCCGATCGCGTCGCGCAGGACGGCGGCGCGGGCGGATCCGGACACGGGACCCGAGGCTAGCGACCGGCCGCAGAGGGGAAGCACGGCGCCCGGCACCGCGTTGACCTGCACGGGTGCGCCGCGCCGGACTGCGCAGTACGTCACCCCCGCGCCGGGCGGCACCCGGTGCCGACCGCCGTACAGTGGCAGGTGGCCCGCGGAGCTGGTCCCCGCCGTGTGCGGCAGGCCGCAGCCGGGTCCCCCCGTCGAAGGAGACACACACCCCCATGTCCGACACGCTGACCGGCTCGCCGGCGCTCGACGCCGTCAACGCCGCTCTGGCCACCGTCCAGGACCCGGAGATCAACCGCCCGCTGACCGAGCTCGGCATGGTCAAGGACGTGCAGATCGGCGTCGGCGGCGACCCGGGTGCCGTGCGGGTCGAGGTCTACCTGACCGTGGCCGGCTGCCCGATGCGCGAGACGATCACCAACCGCGTCACCACCGCGGTGTCCGCCGTCGCCGGCGTGACCTCGGTGCAGGTGGGCCTCGACGTGATGAGCGACGAGCAGCGCGCCGAGCTGCGCCGGACCGTGCGCGGCACCGACACCGCCGAGCCGGTCATCCCCTTCGCCCAGCCGGGCTCGCTGACCCGCGTCTACGCCGTCGCCTCCGGCAAGGGCGGCGTGGGCAAGTCCAGCGTCACGGTCAACCTGGCCGCCGCGCTGGCCAAGCGCGGCCTGTCGGTGGGCGTCGTGGACGCCGACATCTACGGCCACTCGGTGCCGCGCATGCTGGGCGTCGACGACAAGCCGACCCAGGTCGACAACATGATCATGCCGCCGCAGTCGATGGGCGTGAAGGTCATCTCGATCGGCATGTTCACCCCGGGCAACACCCCGGTCGTGTGGCGCGGGCCAATGCTGCACCGGGCGCTGCAGCAGTTCCTCGCCGACGTGTGGTGGGGCGACCTCGACGTCCTGCTGCTCGACCTGCCGCCCGGCACCGGCGACGTCGCGATCTCCATCGCCCAGCTGCTGCCCAACGCCGAGATCCTCGTGGTGACCACGCCGCAGCAGGCCGCCGCCGAGGTGGCCGAGCGGGCCGGCGCGATCGCCACGCAGACCCACCAGCAGGTGGTCGGCGTCATCGAGAACATGTCCTGGCTGGAGCTGCCCGACGGCTCCCGGATGGAGGTCTTCGGCTCCGGCGGCGGCCAGGCGGTCTCCGACGCGCTGACCCGCACGCTCGGCGCCCGGGTGCCGCTGCTGGGCCAGATCCCCCTCGACACCCGGCTGCGCGAGTCCGGCGACGCCGGCGCGCCGATCGTGCTCGCCGAGCCCGGGACGCCCGCCGCGCAGGCGCTGACGAGCATCGCCGACTCCCTCGCCGTCCGGCAGCGCGGCCTGTCGGGCATGTCGCTGGGGCTCACCCCCGTCCGCCGCTGACCCACCGGCACCCAGAACGGCCCGGCTCCCGCGAGGGAGCCGGGCCGTTCTGCGCAGCGGGGCCGGCTACGTGGCGTCGACGTCGAAGGGCGGCGGGACGGCGGGGTCGCGCCGCACCGCGGGCGGCGGCTTGACCAGGCTGGCCGCGGTCGCACCGGCGGGCACGCCCGGCTCGCCGGCGCTGCCGCGGCGCACCGGCGGGGCGTCGTCGTCCTCGAACAGCTGCTGCCGGATGAACGTCTTCGGGTGGTACTTGCGCAGGTCGAGGTCGCGCAGTCCGGCGAGCTCCTCACCCAGCGAGTCGTCGACCTGGGCGCGCACCCCGGTCAGCGCGGTGCGGACCTTCTTCAGGCCGGCCGCCGCGTCGCGGGCCAGGGTGGGCAGCCGCTCGGGGCCGAAGATGAACAGCGCGGCGAGGGCGAGGACCACGATCTCGCCCCAGCCGATCGAGTCGAACACGTGCCGATCCCTCCTCCGTGGACCCAGCGTAGTTCGGCCCCGCTGCAGGGCCCCGCCGCGAGCCTGCGAGTGGCGGGGGGCAGCGGGGTCCTTCGTCAGGCCTGGTCGAGCGTCGCCTGCACCGTCGTGGAGGAACCGTTGCGGATCAGTTCGATGGTCACCACGTCGCCGGGCCGGTGCGCGTCGATGGCCACCACGAGCTCCTCGGAGCTGCCCACCGGCACGTCGTCGACGGCGATGACCACGTCCTGCTCCCGGATCCCCGCGGCGGCCGCGGCGCTCTCGGGCTCCACGTTGAGCACCAGGGCGCCGTCGCGGGTGCCGTCGGTGACCGACCGCGTGTTGACCCCGAGCGAGGCGTGCACCGCCGCGCCGGTGGAGATCAGCTGCTCGGCGATCTCGCGGGCGGTGTCGATCGGGATCGCGAAGCCCAGGCCGACGCTGCCACCGCCCAGCGAGGCGATCGCGGTGTTGATGCCGATGACCGCGCCGGTGGCGTCGACCAGCGCGCCGCCGGAGTTGCCCGGGTTGATCGGGGCGTCGGTCTGCACGGCGCTGATGACCGCGTTGGTGTCGCTGCCCTCCCCCGCCAGCCGCACCGGCCGGTCGAGGGCGCTGACGATCCCGCTGGTGACGGTGCCGGCCAGCCCCAGGGGGGAGCCGATCGCCACCACCGGGTCGCCGACGACGACGTCGTCGGAGCTGCCCAGCGAGGCGGTGACCAGGCCGGGCCGGTCGACCTTGAGGACGGCGAGGTCGCTGGCCGGGTCGCGGCCCACGATGCGCGCCTCGGACCCGGTGCCGTCGCTGAACACCGCGCGGATCCCGGCGCCCTCGACGCCGTCGGCGCCGGAGATGACGTGGTTGTTCGTGACGATGTAGCCGTTCTCACCGTCGACGACGACGCCCGAGCCCGTGGCGCCGGCCTCGCCGACGCGCACCTCGATCGACACCACCGCCGGCATCACCCGCTCGGCGATGTCGGCCACCGACCCGGGCTCGCGGGTGACGGCGTCGTCGGTCTCCGAGAGGGTCGTGCCCGGCGCGAGCAGCGGGGTCTCCGCGGCCTCGCGGGTGAGCAGGTAGCCGACGCCGCCGCCGAGCGCCCCCGCCAGCAGCACGGCCAGCAGCACCAGCGCGGCCACCCGCACCGACAGGTCGCGCAGCCGCAGCTTGCGGCGGCCCTTGCGGTCGACGACGACCGGGCCCTCCTGCTCGGCCTCCTCCTCGAACACCGCCGGACCGGTGAGGCCGGCCGGGGCGTGCGGGTCGCGCCAGGGGTCGCTGCGGGCGTCGGACTTCCACCACGGCCCGGCGGAGGTGCGCCGCCGGCCGGGGCGCCCGCCGGGCGGCTCCTGCAGGCCGCCCTGCCCGGCCGGGGCGCGGAAGGCCCGCAGCACGGCCTCCGGCGGCGGGGGGGCGACGGGCTGCGGCGGCGGGGTGGGCCGGTCCCTGGCGAAGCTGCCGGCGACGGCGGCCGGGCGCCCGAAGGCGGCCTGCTGCGCGAGGCTCGGCGGCGGGGCCGGCTGCACGGCGGGACGCCGGCGCTCGGGCGGGTCGAACGGACCGGCGGCGCCGGCGGGACGGGCGAAGACCGCGTCGCCGTCGGCCGGCCGGCCGGGGTCGGCGGCGCGCGGGGCGTCGACCGGGGGGCGGACGACGGCCTCGACGGTGCGGTCGCCGTCGTCGGATCCGGGTTGCCGGGCGTCGGGGGGCGTCACGGGTACAGGATCCTCCCCCGGCCCGGCAGGCCGGTGCGGCGGGATCGGGTGTCGCGGCTCAGGGCGCGCCGCCGGCCGGGTCGTGCGGCGCGGACGAGATCACCGTCCGCACCACCGGCGGCACCACCTCGGTGCGCTCGTCGGGACCGGACCCGTCGGCCACCGACGCCGGCGTCGGGCCGGGCGGGACGGTGCCGACGTCGGGCAGGTTGAGCGCGAGCACGGCGACGCCCACGCTCAGCGCGAGGAAGGTGCCGGCCACGCCGCGGCGCAGCCAGCGCGCCTGGTGCGGCGCGGCGCCGTGTGCGGGCGGGTCGTCGAGTGCGATGGTCCAACGCCCCGACGAGTCGGTGACGGTCAGCTGCCCGGGCCCCGCGGCGACCGTGCCCAGGCCGCCGGAGCCGGGGACGTCGGCGGTGAAGGGGATGGCGCACAGCCGGGAGAGCAGGTCACCGGGGACGGCGACGTCGGCGGCGGTGTGCAGCGCCTCCTTGGCCTCCCGCTGGGCCTGCACGAGCATCCGGCACTCGGCGCAGCCGGCCAGGTGGCGGGCGGCGCGGGCGGCCGGGCCGCTGCCCAGCTCGCCGTCCACGAGGGCTGCGATCGCCTCCTGCGCGAGGTGGCTCTCCGGCAGGCTCATGCCGGGGCTCCCGGTGCCGCGACCCCCCGCGGGGCGAGGTGGGCCAAGGCCTGCCGCAGCTGCACGCGGCCGCGGTGGATCCGGCTGCGCACGGTGCCGAGCTTGATGCCGAGGGTGGCAGCGATCTCCTCGTAGGTCAGGCCCTCGATGTCGCACAGGACGACGGCGACGCGGAACTCCGGTGGCAGCGCGTCCAGCGCCGCCTGCACCTGCGGGTCGAGGTGGGTGTCGGCGTAGACCTGCTCGGGGCTGGGCGCGGTGCCGGGCAGCCGCTCGGTGTCCTCGGGCAGCGCGTCGAACCGGATCCGCTGCCGGCGGCGGACCATGTCGAGGAACAGGTTCGTGGTGATCCGGTGCAGCCAGCCCTCGAAGGTGCCCGGCGAGAAGTCAGCGAGCGACCGGAACACCCGGACGAAGGTCTCCTGGGTGAGGTCCTCGGCGTCCTGGGCGTTGCCCGAGAGGCGGTAGGCCAGCCGGTAGACCCGGGCGGAGTGGTCCCGGACGACCTGCTCCCAGGTGGGCGCGACCCACACCTCGCCGGCGCCGGACGCGTCCGGCCGGTCGGCGGTGGCGGGGGCCTCGGGCACGTCGTCAGTATCGCGGACGCGCACGCTGCCGGCCTCCCCCGCAGGCTGGGAGGGGACGGCGGCACGCTCGGGTGTCACGACGGGAGCAACGGACGGCGGATCACCGGGTGTTCCCGTTCACAGGCACCTCACAGGTCGGGGTCACACCTCCGGGTCCCGGGTCGCGGCGCCGGCGGCCTCTACCCTCGGCCGGTGATGAGCGCCGAGGGACCCCCGTCGCACACGGGCGGCACCGGCAGCGCCGCGTGGGCCGACCGGTACGCCACCGAGGACCCCGTCCTCGCCGCCGCCCGCGCCCGGGCCGGCGCGCTGGGCGGGCCGCCGCCGGTGGGGCCGGCGGTCGGGGCCACCCTGGCCGTGCTGGCGGCGGGGAGCAACGCCCGCACGGTGGTCTCCATCGGCAGCGGCGGCGGGGTGGCCGGCCTGTGGCTGCTGCGCGGCATGCGCCCCGACGGCGTCCTCACCGTGCTCGACACCGATCCCGAGCAGCTGCGGGCGGCCCGGCGCACCCTGGCCGAGGCCGGTGTCCCGCCCGGCCGGACCCGGCTGATCTTCGGCACGCCGGCCGAGGTGCTGCCCCGGCTGTCCCCCGGCGCCTACGACCTGGTGGTCTGCGCCGCTCCGCCGACCGAGTGGTCGGCGCACCTCGGCGCCGTCGTCGGGCTGGTCCGCACCGGCGGCACGCTGGCCTGCCACGGCCTGCTCGCCGGGGACCGCATCGGCGACCGCTCGGCCCGCGACCCGCAGACGGTGGCCTGGCGCGAGCTGGCCCGCACCGTGCGCGAGGACGAGCACCTCACCTCCGCCGTCCTGCCGGTCGGGGCGGGCCTGCTGCTGGCCACCCGCCGGCCGTAGCGGTCAGCTCCCGAACGGGTGCTCGGCCAGCGGCTCCCACGGGCCGCCGAGGTAGCGCCACAGCCCGAGCCCGCGGGCCGGCACCGCGTGCGGCGTGAAGCCGGCCGCGAGCCGGTCGCGCAGCCGCCGGGCGACCTCCGGCTCGACCTTGTTCTGCACGGTCACGTGGGCCGACAGGCGCTGGCGGTCCTGCCGGGTCAGCCAGGGGTCGAACTCCGCGGCCAGGCCGGCGTGCAGCGCCGAGAGCTCGCCGGACCGCAGCCGGTAGCCCACGCCGCGCCCGAGCAGCTGCAGGCCCGTCACCTCGACGTCGAACGGCGGCCGGTCGGCGGCCCGGTCCAGCGCCGCGTCGACGGCGGGCCGCTGCTCCCCGGGCAGGGCGTGGAACAGGGTCACGTGCGCGGCCAGGTGGTTGCGGTCGGCCGGGAAGTGCTCGGCGCGCAGCCGGTCGAAGCGCGCCTGCGCCTCGGCGCCGAGCAGCAGCGTGACGACCAGGGGTGACGTGCTGGAACGGCCCTCGTGCAGGGGCCCGGCCCGAGCGGCGGATGGCCCCGTCCGGAGGCTCACCCCGAGCGTGCGAGGGGTGAGGGGGACGGGGTCCTTCTCGGGGGGCACGAGGGTCCTTCGTCTAGACGACGGCGCGGGCACCCTTGCCCAGGACCGCCACACCTCCGGCGCTGACGTGGTAGTGCTCGCGGTCGGCGTCGGTGTCGACGCCGATGCGGGCCCACGGCGGCACGACGACGTTCTTGTCGAGGATCGCCCGGCGGACGTACGCGCCCTCGCCGACGTGCACGCCGTTCATCAGCACGCTGTCCTCGACCCGGGCGCCGCGGTCGACGTGCACCCCGGGCGAGATGACGCTGTTGTGCACCGACCCGCCGCCGATGATCGCCCCGGCGCTGACCATCGACTCCTCGGCCCGGCCGCCGAGCACGAACTTCGCCGGCGGCAGCTGCGGCGGCAGGGTGTAGATCGGCCAGCGGTCGTTGTAGAGGTTGAACACCGGCGTCACCGACACCAGGTCCAGGTGCGCGTCGTAGTAGGAGTCGATCGTCCCGACGTCGCGCCAGTAGCCGTGGTCGCGCTCGGTGGTCCCCGGGACGACGTTGGTGGAGAAGTCGTAGACGTACGCCCGCCCGGCGTCGGCGAGCATCGGCATGATCGAGCCGCCCATGTCGTGCACCGAGTCGGGGTCCTCGGCGTCGGCGCGCAGGGCCTCGAGCAGGGCCTCGGTGGTGAACACGTAGTTGCCCATGGAGGCGAAGGACTCCTCCGGGCTGTCGGGCAGGCCCGGCGGGTCGGCCGGCTTCTCCAGGAAGCCGCGCACCTTGCCGTCGGCGCCGGCGTCGATGACGCCGAAGCCGGTGGCGTCGCGCCGGGGCACCCGCAGCCCGGCGATGGTCACGCCGGCGCCGGTCTGCAGGTGCTGGTCGACCATCTGTCCCGGGTCCATCCGGTAGACGTGGTCGGCGCCGAAGACGACGACGATGTCGGGCCGCTCGTCGTGGATGAGGTTGAGGCTCTGGAAGATCGCGTCGGCGCTGCCGGTGTACCAGCGCGGGCCGAGCCGCTGCTGGGCCGGCACCGGGGTGATGTAGTTGCCGAGCAGCTGTGACATCCGCCAGGTGGTGGTGATGTGCCGGTCGAGGCTGTGGCTCTTGTACTGCGTGAGCACCGCGATCTGCCGGATCTCGGCGTTCACCAGGTTGGACAGCACGAAGTCGACCAGCCGGTAGTTGCCGCCGAAGGGTACGGCCGGTTTGGCCCGGTCAGCGGTCAGCGGTGCCAGCCGCTTGCCCTCACCACCGGCCAGGACGATGCCGAGCACCCGGGGACCCCCACGCATGGGGGAAACCTAGCCGCTTCCGCGTCCGGCGGCCCCTCACCGTCCCCCCTAGGGTGACGGCCGTGCGCATCGGCATCGTCACGCGCGAGTGGCCCCCCGACGTCTACGGCGGCGCCGGGGTGCACGTGGAGCACCTGGTCGCGGCGCTGCGCTCGCTGCCCGCGGGGCCCGACCTGGAGGTGCACGCCTTCGGCAGCCCGCGCGCCGACGCCGTCGGCTGGCCGGTGCCGCCGGGGCTGGCCGGCGCCAACGGCGCGCTGCAGGCGCTGGGCACCGACGTCGAGATCGCCGCCGCGCTCGGCGGCGTGGATTTGGTGCACAGCCACACCTGGTACGCCAACGGCGCGGGGCTGCTGGCCGGGCTGGTGCACGGCGTCCCGCACGTGGTCACCGCGCACTCGCTCGAGCCGCGCCGGCCGTGGAAGGCCGACCAGCTCGGCGGCGGGTACCGGCTGTCGTCCTGGGTGGAGCGCACCGCCTACCTCGCCGCCGACGCCGTGATCGCGGTCAGCCACGGGATGCGCGCCGACGTCCTCGACGCCTACCCCGACCTCGACCCGGCGCGGGTGCACGTCGTCGGCAACGGCGTGGACGCCGAGGCCTACCGGCCGGTGCGCGACCCCGACGTCGTCCGCTCTCTCGGGGTGGACCCCGACCGGCCCTACGCGCTGTTCGTCGGGCGGATCACCCGGCAGAAGGGCGTCGTCCACCTGCTGCGGGCCGCCGAGCAGCTGCCGGCCGACGCGGGCCTGGTGCTGTGCGCCGGTGCCGCCGACACCCCGGGCGAGCGGCAGCAGGTCGCCGACGCGGTGGCCGCGCTGCAGGCCCGCCGGCCGGGGGTGGTGTGGATCGAGGCGATGCTGCCGCGCGAGCAGCTCGTGCCGCTGATCACCGGCGCCACGGTGTTCGTCGTCCCGTCGGTCTACGAGCCGCTCGGCATCGTCAACCTCGAGGCCGCCGCGTGCGGGACCGCCGTGGTCGCCAGCGCCGTCGGCGGCATCCCCGAGGTCGTCGCCGACGGGCGCACCGGGCTGCTGGTGCCCTACCACCCCGACGACATCGCCGCGTTCGAGGCGGGCCTGGCCGCGCGGATCGCCGAGCTGCTCGCCGACCCGGCGCGCGCCGCGGCGATGGGTGCCGCGGGCCGCGAGCGGGTGCTGTCGGAGTTCGGCTGGCCCGCGATCGCCCAGCAGACCGTGCAGGTCTACTCCGCGGTGCTCGACGCCCGCGGCTGATCCCCGGCGGCGGGGCCCGGCGGCGGGGCCCGGCGCCGGGTGGGAGGCTGTCCCGACGTGACTCCCCCGACGCCGTCCGACGAGGACCCGATCCGGGCCCTGGTGCGCGCGTCGCACCGGCTGTCCGCCGACCGGGTGGGCACCGTGGTGGCCGAGCAGGCCCGGCGGCTGGGCGCGCAGGACGCGGTGGTCTACCTGGCCGACTACGCGCAGCACGAGCTCGTGCCCGTCCCCGGCGAGGGCGTCGCCGTGCGCCACCCGTTGACCATCGACGGGTCGCTGGGCGGGCGGGCCTTCCGCCGGGTCGACCCGCTGCGGTCCGCGCCGCACGACGGGCCGGGGAGCCTCTGGGTACCCCTGCTCGACGGCGCCGAGCGGCTGGGTGTCCTGGAGCTGGTCGTGCCGACGGAGACGCCGCCGGCCTTCGAGGACGACGCGCGGTCCTTCGCCTCCCTGGTCGCCGAGCTGGTGGTCACCCGCGACGCCTACAGCGACGTCTTCGCCCGGCTGCGCCGGCGCCGCCACCTGTCGCTGGCGGCGGAGGTCCAGTGGGAGCTGCTGCCGCCGCTGACCTACGCGAACGACCGCGTGGTGATCACCGGTGCCCTCGAGCCGTCCTACGAGATCGGCGGCGACACCTTCGACTACGCGGTCAACGGCCCGCTGGCCGACCTGCTCGTGCTCGACGCCGTCGGGCACGGCCTGCCGGCCGCGCTGCTGGCCACCGCGGCCGTCGGCGCCTACCGGCACGCCCGGCGCCGGGAGCTGGACCTGCCCGGGGTCGCCGCCGCCGTGGACGCCGTCGTGGCCGGGCAGTTCTCCGGCAGCCGGTTCGCCACCGCCGTCCTCGCCCGTCTCGACCTGGACACCGGCCTGCTGCGCTGGGTCAACTGCGGGCACCCCGACCCGCTGCTCGTCCGCGACGGCGTCCCAATGCGCCCGCCGCCGTGCCCGCCGGCCCGCCCGCTGGGACTGCTCGCGGCCGACCCGGCGGTGTGCCAGGTGCAGCTGCGGCCCGGGGACCGGCTGCTGCTGCACACCGACGGCGTCGTGGAGGCGCGCTCGCCCGACGGCGAGTTCTTCGGAGAGGAGCGGCTGGCCGACCTCGTCGTCCGCGCCGAGCTCGCCGGCGACCCGCCGCCGGAGACGATGCGCCGGCTGATGGGCAGCGTGATGGAGCACCAGGCCGGGCAGCTGCAGGACGACGCCAGCATCGTCATGGTCGAGTGGCGCACCGGCCGCGAGACCACGCTCGAGCCGTGAGCGCCGCCCCGGCCGGGGACGGGCCGGGCCCGGGGGTCCGCGCCCGCCCCGACGTCGTCGTCGGCCTGGTGGCCGCCCCCGGTGCGCCCGCCGAGGTGGCCGACGAGCTGGCCGCCGACCTCGCCGGCGCGCTGCACGCCGAGCACACCGAGGTGGCCTGGGACGTGCGCGTCGTCGTCGACGGCCTGGTGCAGCCGCCGGCCGACGACGCCGAGATCGTCGCCGCGGCCCGCGATCGCCTGCTGGCCGAGGAGTGGGACCTCGCCGTCTGCGTGACCGACCTGCCGATCACCGTCGACCGCCGCACCGTGGTGGCGCACGCCAGCCCGGTGCACGGCGTCGCGGTGCTGTCGCTGCCGGCGCTGGGGGCGGTCGGCCGGCGCCGACGGGCGCTGCAGACGGCGGTCGGGCTGGTGCGCGCGCTGCTCGGTGACGAGGGCGAGGGCGGGGACGACGCCGAGCGGCTGCGACGGCGGCTGCACGAGCTGGCCGCCGACCAAGCCGACGCGGGGATCGGGTTCACCGCGCGGGTGCTCACCGGGAACCTGCGGCTGCTGGTCGGCATGGTGCGGGCCAACCGCCCGTGGCGGCTGACCGCGTCGCTGTCGCGGGCGCTGACCGCCGCGGTCGCCGCGGGGGTCTTCGCCCTGGTCACCTCGGACATCTGGCGGCTGGCCGACCGCTTCGGACCGGTCCGGCTGGCGGCGGTGGGACTCGGCTCGGTGCTGGCCATCTGCGCGACGCTGGTCGTCGGCGCGCGGCTGTGGGAGCGGGCCCGCTCGCCGCGGGTGCGCAAGCAGGTGGCGCTGTTCAACCTGGCCACGGTCGCCACCGTGGTCATCGGCGTGCTCACCCTCTACGCCACGCTGTTCGTCCTCGCCCTCACCGGCTCCCTGTTGCTGGTGCCGTCGGGGCTGTTCGGCGAGGGGCTCGGGCACCGCGCCGCACTCGGCGACTACCTGGAGCTGGCCTGGCTGACCAGCTCGCTGGCCACCGTCGGCGGCGCGCTGGGCGCCGGGCTGGAGGAGGACGACGCCGTCCGCGAGGCCGCCTACACCCACCGGCCGGGAACCCCCGGCTGAGCGCTGGCCCTCTCCGCCGCGCGGAGGGAGGATGACCTGTGACCATCGCCACGCGGTTCGCCACGGCGCTCGAGCACCTGAGCGCCGGCGAGTCCCCGGCGGCCGAGCTGCTGCCGACCCGGCTGGCCCGGGCCGGTGCCGCGACGCTCGGCGTCGACGCGGCGGGGCTGTCGGTGGTCGACGCCGCGGGCCGGCGGATCCCCCTGGGGTCGAGCTCGGTCGAGGCCGCCTGCGCCGAGCGGCTGCAGTTCACCGTCGGCTCGGGCCCGTGCTGGGAGGCGCAGACGACCCGGCTGCCGGTGTTCGCCGTCCTGGCCGACCTGCACCGCCGCTGGCCGGCCTTCACCGACCTGCTCACCGAGCAGACCCCGTTCCGGGCCGTCGTCGCGTTCCCGCTGCGCGAGGACCTCGCCGGCGCCGGGGCGCTCGACCTCTACTTCACCGACGAGACGGCGGTGCCGACCCTCGACGTGTTCGCCGCCGTCGCCGTGGGCGAGCTGGTGACCGCGCAGCTGACCGAGGCGGCCGTGTGGTCGGACTGGCCGGCCGAGCGCGGACCGGCCTGGCTGCACGGCCCGGAGGCCCGCCGCAGGGCCGCGGTGCTGCGGGCCGCGGGCCGCACGGCGATGGCGCTGGAGACCGACCCGGCGAGCGCACTGGCGCTGCTGCGGGGCGCCGCCTACGTCGGCGGGCGGACCGTCGAGGACGTCGCCGAGGACCTCGAGGAGGGCCGCCTGCGGGTCGAGGACCTCGGCACCGGCCCCGCCGCCTGAGCCGTCGCGTGTGACCGTTCCCGCAGGTCAGGGCGGGAAGTGGCGGTCGACGCGGATCGCTGCACCTCCCGTGACCGCCGCGCCCTCGCCGTCCGCCGTCCCCGCTGCAGCGCCGTCCCCCGTGCCCTCCCCCACCCGTCTGCTCGACGTGCGCACCGTCTACGCCGAGCCCGCGGCCCTCGACTCCGTCCGCGGCCGTGAGGTGCTGGCGCGCTTCCCCGGCGCCGAGGTGGTCGAGGTGCCCTCGCACTGGCAGATCCCCGAGCTCCACGGCAACGGGGGCAACGTCGAGCGGTGGGTGCGGGTCAAGACCGAGACGCTGGTGCTCGGGGTCAAGAAGTCCCTGTCGGCCCGGCCCAACGGCCGCTCGTCGAACTGGATCGCGCCCTCGACCGCGAACGGCTGCGCGATGGCGTGTGCCTACTGCTACGTCCCGCGGCGCAAGGGCTACGCCAACCCGATCACCGTCTTCACCAACATCGAGCAGATCACCGGCTACCTGCGCCGGCACGTCGCCCGGCAGGGCGTCAAGACCGAGCCCGACCAGTGCGACCCGGTGAGCTGGGTCTACGACATCGGGGAGAACAGCGACTGCTCGGTGGACGCGCTGGTCAGTGACAACGTGGCCGACCTGGTGGCCACCTTCCGCGAGCTGCCGACCGCCAAGGCGTCGTTCGCCACCAAGTACGTCAACCGGCAGCTGCTCGACCTCGACCCGCGGGGCCGCACCCGCGTGCGGTTCTCGCTGATGCCCGACGCCGACTCGAGGGTGGTCGACGTCCGCACCAGCCGCGTCCCCGACCGCATCGCCGCCGTCGACGACTTCGTCGAGGCCGGCTACGAGGTCCACCTCAACCTCTCGCCGGTCGTCCTGCGCGACGGCTGGGAGGCCGACTGGGCCGAGCTGCTGCGCCGCCTGGACGACACCCTGTCCCCCGCCGCCAAGGCGCAGGCCGCGGCCGAGGTGATCATGCTGACTCACAACCGGGACCTGCACGAGGTCAACCTCGGCTGGCACCCGAAGGCCGAGGACCTGCTGTGGCGGCCCGGCCTCCAGCAGCCCAAGCGCAGCCAGAACGGCCAGTGGAACGTCCGCTACCGGAACGACGTGAAGCGGGCCGGCGTCGAGCGGCTGCAGGAGCTCATCGCCCACCACGCGCCGTGGCTGCGGGTGCGGTACGCCTTCTAGCCCGTCTCGCCGGTGTCCCCGTGCGCGGCGCCCACCGGCTTGGACTCCGGTGAGCCGCGCTGGCGCAGGTAGACGGCGAACACCGCCATCGAGCCCACGGCGAGCATCTCCGACTGCCAGTTCTGGAAGGTGCGGCTCCAGAAGTCGGCCCGGCCCAGGTAGCCGACCCAGCTGACGGGGTCGGCGTGCGACTGCAGCTGTTCGGTGTTGTACGCCGTCCACCCGGCGATCGACGACGCCGCCCAGGTGAGCAGGAACAGCGCGCCCATCAGCAGGCCCAGCGAGCGGGAGAACAGGCCGGCCCGCCAGCCGCCGGCGCGCACCCACGGCGGCGAGTCGGCGCGGGCGTGCGCGCCCATCCGCTGCTCCTCGTCGCTCTCGGTGCCGACCTCGTGCAGCTCCTTGGACTCCGCCGAGCCGCGCTGGACCAGCCACACGGTCGCGAACACGTAGAGGAAGAACTGCAGGTACTCCGACTGCCAGTTCTCCATGACGTCGACGGCGAACGACGACGAGGTGACGTAGTCGGCCAGCGGCAGCGGGTCGAGGCCCTGGTCGAGGCGCTGCTCGTTCTCCTCCGCGGCGCCGGCGACCGCCTGGCCGACGAGTGTGGCGAGGAACAGCGCACCGAACGCCAGGCTGAGCCCGTTGTCGCGCAGCACCCGTCGCACGTCGCTCACCGCCCGAGCAGCGCCAGCACGACGCAGTAGGCGACGCCGCCGAGGACGGTCAGCAGGTAGCCCAGGAACACGGCACGGACGGCGTTCACGAGCCCTCCACCAGGCAGTCGTAGCGGTCCTCGTCCGAGGGCGCGCACCCGGCCGCGGCGACCCGCCAGCCGTCGGCGGTCTCGGTGAGGAACAGCGTGTCGTCGTCCAGGCGCACCTGCGCCTCCGAGCCCCAGACCTGGGCCGACACCACGTCGCCGCGGCCGAGCTCCAGGTCCTCGAGCGCCGTGGCGCAGCCGGTCGGCTCCTCGTGCTCGAGGCTGGAGACCGCGGCCTCGGTCAGGAGTGTGCAGCGGACGACGGAGTCGCCGGCGGCGAAGTCCCCGGCCACCTGCTCCACGGCGGGCAGGTGCACGTCGGAGCACCCGCTCAGCAGCAGGGCACCGAGGGCCGGCCACAGCGCTGTCGCACGCACGGATCGCCGCCTCCTCCCGTCCCCGGGGGCCGCGTCTGCTCCGCGTCCGGGTCCGATCCTGTTCCCCGACAGAAGGGGCCGCCACTCCTGGTGATCACCCGATCGGGTCGCGGGGTCGAGCACTACGGTGACGGCGTGGCGCGGGTGGTGGTCGTCGGTGCCGGGCTCGGCGGCCTGGCCGCGGCGGCCCGGCTGGCCGCGCTGGGCCACGGGGTCACGGTGCTGGAGCAGGCCGACACCGTGGGCGGCAAGCTCGGCTGGTACGAGCGCGACGGGCACGCCTTCGACACCGGCCCCAGCCTGGTCACGCTGCCGCAGGTGCTGCAGGACCTGTTCGACGCCACCGGCGGCCCGCTGGAGGACGCCGTCGACCTGGTCCGGCTCGACCCCGCCGTCGCCTACCGGTTCGCCGACGGCACCCGGCTGGCCGTGCCCGGTTCCCTCGAGGCGGTGCCGGCCGCGCTCGACGCGGCGCTCGGTGACGGCGCGGGCGCGCAGTGGCGGGCCCTGCTCGACCGCGCCGAGGCGATGTGGGCGATCACCGAGCAGCCGTTCCTGCGCTCGCCGCTGCGCGGGGCCGCGACCCTCGCCCGGCTGGCCCGCGACCCCGCCGACGTCGGCACCGTGGCCCCCTGGCAGACGCTGCGCGGCCTGGGCGCCCGGCACCTGCGCGACCCGCGGCTGCGGGTGCTGCTCGACCGCTACGCCACCTACTCCGGCTCCGATCCCCGGCGGGCGCCGGCGGTGCTGGCCACCGTGCCGTGGGTGGAGCAGGCCTTCGGCTCCTGGTACGTCCGCGGCGGGCTGCACCGGCTGGCCACCGCGGTGGCCGACCGGGCGCGCGAGCGCGGGGCCGAGGTGCGCACCGGCACGCCGGTGCGGCGGGTGCTCAGCGACGGCGGCCGGGTGTCGGGGGTGGAGCTCGCCGACGGCGGGGAGGTGACCGCCGACGTCGTGGTGTCCGGCGCCGACGCCACCGCCCTCTACGCCGGGCTGCTGCCGCCCTCCCGGCGCACCCGCGCGGTGCGGCGCGGCCTGACCCGGGCCACGCCGTCGCTGTCGGGGTTCGTGCTGCTGCTGGCGCTGCGCGGCCGCACGCCCGGCCTGGCGCACCACACCGTCGCCTTCCCGGCCGACTACGACGCGGAGTTCGACGCCGTCTTCGGCACCGGCCGGCACCGCGGCGTCCCCTGCCCGGTGCCCGACCCGACCATCTACGTCAGCGCGCCCGACGACCCCGCCACCCGGCCCGACGACGACAGCGAGTCCTGGTTCGTCCTGGTCAACGCGCCGCGCCACGACCCCGACGCCGGCGTCGACTGGGACGCCCCCGGACTGTCCGACCGCTACGCCACCCGGGTGCTGAAGGCCATGGCCGCGCGCGGGCTCGACGTGCGCGACCGGGTGCGCTGGTGCGTGGCCCGCACGCCGGCCGACCTGGCCCGGGAGACCGGCAGCGTCGGTGGCTCGATCTACGGCACGTCGAGCAACGGCGCACGCGCGGCGTTCCTCCGGCCGGGCAACGCCGCGCCGGTGCGGGGGCTCTACCTGGTCGGCGGCTCCTCCCACCCCGGGGGCGGGCTGCCGCTGGTCACCCTGTCCGCCGAGATCGTCGCGGGGCTGGTCGGGCCCGCCTGACCGCACGTGCGAGGGTTCCCCGGTGCGCACCGACCCGCCCGAGAACGCGTCCGAGACCGTGCAGCTGACCGGCTTCCTCGCCTACCAGCGGGAGACGCTCCTGCACAAGACCGAGGGTCTGACCCGCGAGCAGCTGGGCCGGACGCACCCGCCGTCCTCGCTGACCCTGGCCGGCCTGCTCTACCACCTGGCGCTGGTGGAGGAGAGCTGGGCCGTGGAGCGGTTCTCCGGGGAGCGCATCCCCGAGCCGTGGGCCGACGTCGACTGGGACGCGACGCCGGACTGGGAGTTCGACGAGGCCCTGGGCCTGGAGCCCGAGGCGCTGCGCGAGCGCTACCGGGAGGCCGGCCGGCGCACCGACGCCGTGGTCGCCGCCACCGGGGACCTCGACGCGCTGTCGGCGGTCCCGCTGCGCAACGGCGGTGCGTTCAGCCTGCGCTGGATGCTGCTGCACCTGGTCGAGGAGACCGCCCGGCACAACGGGCACGCCGACCTGCTCCGGGAGGCGGTCGACGGCGCGGTCGGCGAGTGAGCCGCCCGGGTCAGCCGCGGGCGGCGCCGACGCCGAGCACCGCGGCCAGCCCCAGCGCGCTGCGCGGCGCGTAGGCCGCCCGCCACAGCCCGCCGTGGACGGCGGCGTGCGCCTCGTCCTGCCACGGGTGGTCGTGCCGCGGGCCGCCGCCGGTGTGCAGGTCGTGGACCAGCAGCGCGGCCATGAGCACGTTGGACGTCGCCGGCTCGAACACCTCGACGCCGAACCGGTGCGCCCCGGCGTAGGCGGCGGCCAGCGCCCGGTTCTTCACCACCGAGCGGGTGCGGGTGGGCGGGGCGACGTTCAGCGACACCGTCGTCCCGGCCGCCCGCGCGACCGTGGCCCGCCACCGCTGCAGCCGCTTGGCCAGCGCGTAGTTCGGGCCCTGCTGCGGGACCAGCGCGTCGTGCAGGCCGGGGTCGGCGCCGGGCACGTACCCGCGCTGCAGCAGCCGGCCGGCCGAGAGGGTCCGCAGCGGCCGGCCGAGCAGCTTGCCCACCCGCGAGCGCCCCTCGTAGGCGCGCACCGACTGCGCCACGGCCTCGCCCGGGACGACGAAGACGTCGGTGGGGGTGGCGAGAAAGGCCAGCGCGGCCTCGGGCCGGGCGGCCTGCACCCGCAGGGTGAGCGCGTCGACGGCGGCCGAGACGCGGACGTTCGTGGCGCCGTCGGCGTAGACGTAGTTGCCGAGCACCGGCTCGCCGGGCAGGTCGGCGAGCCAGTCGGCGACGGCCGGCACCTCGCGCACCAGGTCGGCGCCGGCGCCCTCGGGCAGCCCGCCGCCCGCGGTGGGCACCAGCAGCCGGCCGGCCCCGCGGCGCGCGGTGTCGAGGACCCGCCGCCACAGGTCGGGCCGGGGCAGGTCGACGGCGGCCACCGTGGCGCCCCAGCGCAGCAGCGCGGTGAGCGGGCCCATCTCCGCGCCGGCGCCGAGGACGGCGACCGTGCGGCCGGGCAGCGCCAGCCACTCGGGGTGGGCGGCGACCTCGCGGACCGCCGCGGCCGCCGTGGGCTCCAGGACCCCGCCCTCCACCCAGGTGTCGAGTCGCCGGGTCAACTCGTCGCCGGCCAGCCGCCGGCCGTGGAAGGGCAGTGTGAAGGCGCGCTCGGGCTCGCCGCGGCCGGTGACCTCGCCGGTGGTCAGGGCCCGGCCTGCCGGTGCGGTGAGCAGCGTCCCCAGCGGCTGCTCTGTGCCACCTCCGGCGACCCGCAGCCGGCCGTGGACGGCGTCGAGCCCGGCGCCGGCGATGGTGCGGGCCGCCTCGGCGGAGGCGAGTCCGGCCTCGACCAGCCGGCGGAAGTGGGTGAGGTACCCGGTCCGCCAGTTGGTCTCCTGCTCGGCCGCGCGGGCGCCGACCGGGTCGACCGGGCGCAGCGCGTCGGCCACCACCGCCCGGCCGACCGCGGCGGTGCTGCGCCGCCCGTCGGGGCCGGCCGGGAAGACGACGCCGGTGTCGTCGGTGGTCATCGGGCTCCTCGGTCGGCGGTGGGCGGGAGCGGGTCGAGAGGCGCCCCGGCCTCCAGCCAGCGCAACAGCGTGCGGGCGCCGAACCCGGTGCCGCCCTTGACCACCTCGGCGTCGTCGGCGGCGGCGCGGGCGGGACCGGCGACGTCGAGGTGGGCCCACGGCAGGTCGCCGGCGAAGGGCCGCAGGAACAGTGCGGCGGTGGTGCCGCCGGGGTTGCCCGGAGCGTTGTTGGCGTCGGCGACGTCGCTGTCGAGCAGGTCGGCGTAGTCCTCGGCCAGGGGCATCCGCCACACCCGTTCGCCGGCGTGCAGGGCGGCGGTGCCCAGGGCGTCGGCCAGCCCGTCGGTGGTGGCGTAGAGGCCGGCCGTGCGGGTGCCGAGCGCGACCTTCATCGCGCCGGTCAGGGTGGCGATGTCGACCAGCACGGTGGCGCCCAGCGACAGCCGCGCGTGGGCCAGGCCGTCGGCGAGCACCATGCGGCCCTCGGCGTCGGTGTTCTGCACCTCGGTGGTGCGCCCGCCGACGTGCCGGACGACGTCACCGGGGCGGTAGGACGACCCCGAGACGGCGTTCTCCGCGGCCGGGACGACGGCGGTCACCGCGACCGGGAGCTCCAGGCGTGCGGCGGCGTCGAGCGCGGCCAGCACCGCCGCTCCCCCGGCCATGTCGGTCTTCATCTCGCGCATGCCGGCGTTGGGCTTGATCGAGATGCCGCCGGTGTCGAAGGTGATGCCCTTGCCCACCAGCACGGGGTGGGCCGGGCCGGCGCCGGGCGGTGCGTAGGTGGCGACGACGACCCGCGGCGGGGACGCCGAGCCACCGCCCACGGCCAGCACGCCGCCGAAGCCGCCCGCGACGAGCTCCTCGGGGCCCAGCACGGTGACGGTGACGTGCGGCAGGCCCGCCAGCCGCTCGACGGCCTGCCCGGCCAGCCAGGCGGGGTCCTTGGTGTTGCTGGGCGTGTTGACCAGGTCGCGGGCCCAGGCGACGGCGCGGCCGGTGACCTCGCCCGCGCGGGCGGCGGCGCTGACCGCGGGGTCGGCGGCGTCGGCGGCGACCACGGCGACGGTGTCCAGCCGCGGCGGGTGCGGCTTCGACGTCTCGCGGAACCGGTAGCCGCCGAGCAGGGCGGCCTCGACGGCGGCGCGCACCTCGTCGGCGCCGGCCGGGGCGAGGGCGGCGTCGAGGGGCAGCACCAGGCGCGTGGCACCGTGCTCGGCGAGGCTCTGCGCGCGGCGGACGGCGGCGGCGACGTAGGTGCGCAGGTGCGGCAGCGTCCCGTCGCCGAGCCCGACGGCGACGACGCTGCGCGGGCGGCGGCCGGGGACCGGCAGGTCGGTGACCGTGCCGGGCTTGCCGGTGTTGCCGGTGTCGGCCAGCGCGGCGGAGAGCAGCCGGGCCGGGACCGGTGGGAGGGAGCCGAACGCCGGTGCGGTCAGCCAGGGCGGCAGCGCCGCGCCGGTGCCGACGGGGACGGCCAGGACGTCGTCCTCGCCGAGCCGGGGCAGGGAGGTCAGCAGTTCGACCCGCGGCAAGGGTGCGGCCCCGGTCGCCGGCGTGCTGCCGGCGGCCGGGGCCGCGTCGTCCTGCGCGGGGCTGCCCGGGGGCAGGCTCGCGGGGGCGTTCAGCTGGTCGCGCCCTTCAGGGCCTCGGAGAGCGCCGCGGCCTCGTCCGGGGACAGCTCGACGACGAGCCGGCCACCGCCCTCGAGCGGCACCCGCATGACCAGGCCGCGCCCCTCCTTGGTGACCTCCAGGGGACCTTCACCCGTGCGCGGCTTCATGGCCGCCATGCGTGCCTCCTTCGCCGGCCACCCGCCGCCCCCTTCGGCTGCGGTGTGGCTGTTCATCGGTGCTGAGCTCTCGGCACATGATCCCGTATCCCCGCCGCGGAACCAACACGAGCCCCTTCAGGGGGTCGCCCGGAAGCAGGTCACGACGTGGTCGTCCACCATGCCGGTGGCCTGCATGAGCGCGTAGGCGGTGGTCGGCCCGACGAAGACGAAGCCCCGCCGCTTGAGCTCCTTCGCCATCGCCGTGGACTCCGAGGTGGTGGCCGGGACGTCGGCCAGCGTGGCCGGGCGGGGGCGCGGCCCGGCGGGCGCGAAGGACCACAGCAGGTCGGACAGCCCCCCGGGGACCTGCTGGGCGGCGCGGGCGTTGCGGACCGCGGCGGCGATCTTGGCGCGGTTGCGGACGATGCCGCTGTCGGCCATCAAGCGCGCCTCGTCGTCGGGGGTGAACTCCGCGACCGCCTCGATGGAGAAACCGGCGAACGCGGCCCGGAACGCGGGTCGCTTGCGCAGGATGGTGATCCAGGACAGGCCGGACTGGAACGCCTCGAGGCAGAGCCGCTCGAACAGCGCGTCGTCGCCGCGCAGCGGGGTGCCCCACTCCTCGTCGTGGTAGCGCTGGTACTCCGGCGTGCTGTCCCCCCACGCACAGCGCACCAGGTCAGCGGTCGGCGCGGGTTCCACGCCGTGGACGCTAGCGCCGTCCGACGACGTCATGCCGCGGGAGCCAGCGGTGCGGGGACGGTGATCTCGGTGCCGTCGGGTCGCCAGGTGCGCCACCGCCCGTCGGGTTGCCGTTCGATGCGGAAGCCGTGGTGGACCTGGGTGTGGTGCCGTTCGCACAGCAGCGCGCTGTTGGCCAGGCTGGTCTCGCCGCCGTCGATCCAGTGCACCAGGTGGTGCACGTCCGCCCAGTGACTCGGGGCGTCACAGCCGGTGAACACACAACCCCCGTCGCGCGCCTCCACCGCCCGCCGGATCGCCGGGGTCACCACCCGCTTGGTCCGGCCCACGTCCAGCGGCTGTCCCTCCGGGCCGATGACGATCCGGGTGACCTGCCCGTCGCAGGCCAGCCACCGGGCCCGGGCGGCGGAGATCGTCGCCCCGAACCCCATCGTCCCGGCGACCGGGCCGGTGGCCGGGTCGGCCAGGTCGTCGAGGTCGACCCGCACCGCGATGTGCGGCTTGACGGTGCGCAGCACCGGCAACGCACCGGAGGCCAGGACGTTGTCGGCCAGTTGCACCAGCGCGTCACCCTGCCGCTGGGCCCGGGTCCGCTCGTTCCCGGCCGGCCGGTCGGCCTGCACGTGCGCCTCGAGGGCGGCCTGCACCTTCTCCCCACCCACGGCATCCAGGTGCCCGCGGAAGCTCACGCTGCCATCGGCGTGCTTGACCACCGTCAGCGACCGGCCCTCGGTCGGATCGGGTTCGGGCCCGTCGGGGTCGCAGGCGTGCTCGTAGTGCTGGACCACCGTCACCAGCGCGGCGTGGTCCTGCTCGACCGCCACCCCGGTGAGCACCCCGTCGACCTCGCCCAGGTCGACCCCGGCGGCGGCGAACGCCGCCCGCCGCTTCGGGGTGAGCAGCCCGGCGGCCTCGGCGACCTGGGCCACGGTCACCCAGCCGGCGTCATGGGCCTCGGCGAGGGCCGGCAGGTGCTCCAGCGCCCGGCCGTTGCCGACCAGCCGCGCCGCTTCTGACCCGGACAGCCGGCAGTGCCCGCGCAGCCACGACGCCATGCTCTTCTGCCCGTCCCGCTCGGGCGCCTGCGCCAGCTCCGCCGCCCGCACCCGGCGGGCCAGGGCGGCATCGATCCGGTTGCGCTCGGCGACCAGCGCGGCGACGTCGTCCAGGACGTCACCGGCCTCCCAACCACTCGAACGCATGATCGAATAGTAGCCCAGCGGAGGCCCGCACACCATTCGAATCCCCAGGTCAGGGACCCGTCCACAGATCCGCGGACCACCTCGACGAGGCTGTCGAGGCATCGGCGCCGCCCCGCCGCCGTCAGGTGCCATTAGCGCTACAAAGGCCCCCTCAGGGCACCGGCGACTCCACCGGAGCCGGCGCCGGGACATTGCGGCGGGTGGCGAGCACGCAGCCGACCAGCACCAGCGGCAGCCCCACCGCCAGGCCGAGGGTGAAGGGCTCGTCGAGCAGCAGGACCCCGGCGACCACGGCGACCGCCGGGTTGACGAAGGTGATCACCAGCGCCCGCTGCGGGCCGGCCTCGCGGATCAGCGCGAAGAACAGCACCAGCGCCAGCGCGGTGCACACCACGCCGAGGGCCACCAGCGACCCGAGCGCCTGTGGCGACGCCGCCGTCACCTCGTCCAGGCGGGGCAGGGCGAACGGCGCGTAGACCACCGCCGTGACCACCAGCGCCACCGCGCTGACCGCCACCCCCGGGACGTCGCCGAGCGCGCGGCTGGCCACCAATGGCGCCGTCCCGTAGCCGATCACGACGAGCACCACGGCCAGCACCGGCAGCAGCGCGATGCCCTCGACGTCGAACCCGAGCAGCGCCACGATGCCCAGGACGCCGAGCCCCATGCCCGCCAGCCGCACCGGCGTCAGCCGCTCCTCCTCGCCGAGCAGCCGCGCGGCCAGCGCCGCCACGAACGGCACAGAGGCCACCAGCAGCCCGGTCAGCGAGCTCGACAGCGACACCTCGGCGTAGGACAGCAGCAGCCAGGGCGCGGTCATCTCCAGCACCGTGAACAGCAGCAGCGCGCGCCAGTGCCGCAGCGCCGGCCGGACCTGGCCGCGGGCGAGCACCCACGGCAGCAGCAGCGCCGCCCCGACGACGCACCGCACGAAGACCAGGACGACCGGCGACACCTCGTCGACCGCGACCTTGATCAGCAGGTAGGGCACGCCCCAGATGACCGACATCGCCAGGAACAGGGCCCACCCGCGACGACTCACCGCGACATCCTCACCGATGCGGCGGACGTTCCCGTTGCCATCCCCGCCGACCGGCGCTGGACTCGGTGCCGTGGACCCGGGCCAGCGCTTCGACCTCCTCGTGGAGGCCCTCGCCACACGGCCGGGGGTCGGTCCGCCCGGCGCGGGCGGGCGGCGGGGCTTCGGCTCGGCCGCGCTCACCGTCGACGGGTCGATCTTCGCGATGGTCGTCGGCGGGGCGCTGGTGTTCAAGCTGCCGCGGCACCGGGTGGAGGGCCTGGTCGCCGCCGGCACCGGGCTGCCCTTCGCGGCGGCCAACGGCACCCCGATGCGGGAGTGGGTCGCGCTCGACCACGGCACGCCGGAGTCCGACCTCGCGCTCGCCGAGGAGGCCATGGCGTTCGTGGCCTCCCGCCGGCGGGCCTGAGAGGCTCCGGGCGTGGACCGGGCGGGCTACGGCACCTTCGTCGTCTTCGCCGCGCTCCTGACCCTCGCACCGGGGCCCGACTCCGCCGTCGTCGTCCGGAACACCCTGGCGGGCGGACGACGGCGCGGCGGCTGGTGCGCCGTCGGCGTCACGGCCTCCAACGCGGTGCAGGGCGCCGCGGCCGCGGCCGGGCTGGCCGCGGTGGTCGTCCGGGTCGAGCCGCTGTTCCAGGTGGTCCGCTGGGTGGGCATCGCCTACCTGGTGTCCCTCGCGGTGCAGGCGTTCGCCTCCGCCGTGCGCGGGCGCTACCCCGACCTCGACGACGGCAGCCCGGAGGCCCCGCGCGCGGCGTGGACCGGTTTCCGGCAGGGGTTCCTCACCAACGTGACCAACCCGAAGGTGCTGGCGTTCTACCTGGCCGTGCTGCCGCAGTTCCTGTCCCCGGACACCGGCGCGCCGGTGCTGCTGGCGTACGCCCTCACCCACGCGGTCCTGGGGCTGGCGTGGCTGGGTGCGCTGGTCGCCGGGCTCCACCTCGCGCGGCGGGTGCTCACCCGGCGGCCGGTCCGGCGGGCCCTCGACGCGGTCACCGGGTGCGCCCTCCTCGCGTTCGGCGCCCGGCTGGCGACCTCCCGGGCGTGAGTCAGGCGACCGGCCAGGCCACCTCGACGTGCGGCTCGTCGGGGGCCACGTCGCGGTCGCTCAGGTAGACCTCGGCAGGGCTGCCCGCCCGCTCCAGGCCGCGGGCGTCCACCCAGGCGCCGACGGCGTCGTAGGCCCGCAGGATGCCGGGGAACTCCGCCTGCCGCCGTGACAGGCAGGTGACCGCCTCCCGCCCGGCCTGCTGCAGCCGGATCCGCAGCTCACCGGCCGGCTCCACCCGGCCGGTGAACGGGCGCACCACCTCCACCGGGCCGTCGCCGTCCTCGGTGACCATGCCGTGGTAGACGACGCGCAGCGGGCCGGCCGGGACGGCGCCCGACCGCGCCAGGTGCGCGTCGATCTCCTCTGACGCGCCGGTGATGAAGTCCTCGAGCTCGTCGACGGTCAGCCGCCGCTCGGCGGTCAGCACCGTTTGCTCGGCCACCTCGCGCAGGGTCACCTCGGTCACGTCATCCTCCTCGTCGTCCGGTTCCACGGTCAGGGCACCCACCCACGTCCGGCGTCGTCGCAGGTCCTCCTCGACGCCGTCCCACCACCGCGCCACGGCCGCCCGCCGGGCCGCCGGGTCCAGGTCGACGACCTCGCGCACCCGGGCCAGTGGCATGCCGGCGCGGCGCAGCGCGGCGATGAGGCGGGCGCGGTCCACCTGCGCGGCCGCGTAGCCGCGGTAGCCGGTCCAGGGGTCGACGGCGTCGGGTACCAGCAGCCCCTGCTCGGCGTAGAGCCGCAGCGCCTTCGCCGACAGCCGGGTGCGGCGCAGGAACTCCCCCGACCGCAGCAGGTCTCCGCTCATGCCCCGAGCGTGCGGCACGCCCCTGGGGCCGGGTCCAGCCGGAGCCCGTTTCCCGCCGGTGCGGCGCGGGCAGCGCCCGGGGACGCCAGACGACGGGAGGCCCCGTGGCCGACGCACTCCCCCGCCCTCCGGCCCGGCGACGGCTGCTGGTCTCCGGCCTGCTGCTCGGGCTGGGCACCGCCGGTGCGGTCGACGAGATCGTGTTCCACCAGCTGCTGCACTGGCACCACTTCTACGACCGGGCCAGCGGGGCGGCCGGCCTGGTCTCCGACGGCGTGCTGCACGCGGCCACGTTCTCCGCCGCCGTCGCCGGCATGGCGCTGCTGGCCGACGCGCGCCGCCGCGGGCCGTTCGTGCCCGCGCTGTGGTGGGGCGCGGTGCTCACCGCCGCCGGCGCGTTCCAGGTCTGGGACGGGCTGGTGCACCACAAGCTGCTGCGGCTGCACCAGGTCCGCTACGGCGTCGACCCGACCGGCTACGACATCGGCTGGATCGTCCCCGGACTGGTCCTGCTGGCCGCCGGGGTCGGGCTGCTGCTGCGCTCCCGCGCCCGGCCCGCCCGGGTCCGGTGACCGCCGCCGCCCTCGCCGTCCTGCTCGGCGCGGGCGCGGCCTACGTCGCGGCCACCTGGCGCTGCCGCGCCCCGTGGCCGCTGGCCCGGACGGCGGCCTGGCTGGCGGGCGTGGCCACCGCCGCGGCGGCCGTCGCCGGGCCGCTGGACGCCCACGGCGACCTGCGCGCGCACATGGCCGGCCACCTGCTGCTGGGCATGGCCGCCCCACTGCTGCTGGTCCTCGGCGCCCCGGTGACCCTGGCGCTGCGGGCCCTGCCGCGGGACGGCGCCCGGCGGCTGGCGCGGCTGCTGCGCGCCGCCCCGCTGCGGTGGCTCGCCGACCCGCTCGTCGCCGTGCCGGTCAACGCGGCGGGGCTGTGGGTGCTGTACGGGAGCGGCCTGCACGCCGCGGCCGGGCACTCCCCCGGCCTGGCGGCGTTCCTCGCGCTGCACGTGCTGGTCAGCGGCTACCTCGCCACGGCCGCGGTGCTCGCCGTCGACCCCGCGCCGCACCGCCGGGGCGTGGGCGTGCGGGCCACGGCGCTGGCCGCGGGTGCCGCCGCGCACGACGTGCTGGCCAAGGTGCTCTACGCGCACCCGCCGGCCGGCGTGGTCGGCGCCGAGGCGGGCGCCCGGCTGATGTACGACGGCGGCACGGTGCTCACGCTGGTCACCGCCGCGCTGCTGTGGCAGCGCTGGTACGCCAGCCGCGATGCTGTCCGGGCGGCCGTTCAGCCGGGGTAGGCGCGGGCGAAGCGGGCGAACCGGCGCAGCGCGACGCGGAAGCCGAGGACGACGAACGGGCGCGCCAGCGGCCAGCCGAGCCGGCCGAGCAGACCGAAGGGCGGGTACCACCGTTCGGTCAGGACCAGGTCGGTGCCGCCCCCGGCGGGCGTGAGCTCGAAGATGCCCGGCCCGCGCACGATCCGGCCGGTGTGCTGGACGACCACGCGGCGCGGCGGGTCCCACTCGGTGACCACCATCGTGTCGAGCACGCCGAGGTGCCGGCCGCGCCGCCACGGCAGCGGGACGCCGGTGCGCGCGGCCAGCCGCACGCCGACGCCCTCCTCCGCGGCGGTGACCACCTCGACGTCGGTGGCCGGCATCCACCGCCCCTGCGCGCGCCAGTCGGTGAGCGCCGCCCACACCTGCTCGGGCGGCGCCGCCACGCGGACCGGCAGGACCAGCTCAGGCACCGTCGCGCGCTCCCTCGTCCACGGCCGGTCCTTCGCCCCCGGGCCCGCTCCCGGACGCGCCGTCGGCCGGGAGGGCGAGGCCGGGGTCGGTGTCGGCGTCGGCTGCCCCGGCGGGCCGCCGGTCGCGCAGCGCGGCGATCACCTCGTCGCGCTCCTCCAGCGCCTGGGCCAGCTGCTCGAGCAGCCAGTCCACCTCGGTCATGCGGTAGCCGCGCACGGCCACCGAGACCTGCAGCGCGCGGACGTCCTCCCCGGTCACCGGCCGGTCGTCGGGCAGCTCGACCGGCGAGCGGTCCAGCTCGGCCGGCGGCTGGGTCTCGCCGCGGCCGAGGAGCAGCGACCCGCCGAGGAACAGCAGCGCGCCGACGACGGCGACCGCGGCGATCCCGACCAGGAGGGACAGCACCGGCGTCCTCAGCCCTCGACGGGCTCGACCGGCGGACTCAGCGGCGCCCGCATCCCGCCGCCGCCGTCGCCGGCGGTGCGGGCGGTCTCGGCCTCGCGGATCCGGGCGAGCACCTCGTCGACGTCGTCGGTGACGGTGAACAGGTCGAGGTCACCGGCGCTGATGGTGCCCGACTCGAGCAGGCTGCCGCGGATCCAGTCGACCAGCCCGCTCCAGTACTCGGTGCCGAAGAGGACCACCGGGAAGCGGGTCACCTTGCGGGTCTGCACCAGGGTCAGCGCCTCGAACAGCTCGTCGAGGGTGCCGAAGCCGCCGGGCAGGATCACGAAGGCCTGCGCGTACTTCACGAACATCGTCTTGCGGACGAAGAAGTAGCGGAAGCTGATGCCGAGGTCGACCCACTCGTTGAGCTCCTGCTCGAACGGCAGCTCGATGCCCAGGCCGACCGACAGCCCGCCGGCCTCCGACGCGCCGCGGTTGGCCGCCTCCATGGCGCCGGGCCCGCCGCCGGTGACGACGGCGTAGCCGGCCTCGGCCAGCGCCGCGCCGATCCGCACCCCGGCCGCGTAGTGCGGGTGGTCGGGCTTGGTGCGGGCGCTGCCGAAGACGCTCACCGCGCGGGGCAGCTCGGCCAGCAGGCCGAAGCCCTCGACGAACTCCGACTGGATGCGCAGCACCCGCCACGGGTCGGTGTGCACCCAGTCGGTGGGCCCGCGCCGGTCGAGCAGGCGCTGGTCGGTCGTCGTCCCGACCGTCTGGGGGTCCGGCTCGCCGCCGCGCAGCATCACCGGGCCGCGGTGGCGCGTCGGGCGCGGCTTCCGGGCGCCGTCGGGCGGGGGGATGGTGGTCATGCGGTCGCTCCTCGGGCGGTCGGCGCCGACAGGTAGGCGGTCAGGGCGTCCTCGGCCGGCTGCAGCCGCTCGACCAGGACCGACTCCTCGCGGGTGTGCGCGAGCTGCGGGTCGCCCGGGCCGTAGTTCACCGCCGGGATGCCCAGCGCGGCGAAGCGGGCGACGTCGGTCCAGCCGAGCTTGGCCCGGGCCGGGCGGCCGACGGCGGCGACGAAGGCCGCAGCGGCCGGCTCGGTCAGCCCCGGCAGGGCGCCGCCGGCGTTGTCGGTGACGGTCAGCGTGGCGCCGGCGGCGATCGCGTCGGCGAACACCTCGCGCACGTGCGCCTCGGCGGCGTCCTCGTCCCGGTCGGGCGCGTAGCGGAAGTTCACCGTCACCCGGCACTCGTCGGGGACCACGTTGCCCGCGACGCCGCCCTCGATCCCCACCGCGTTGAGGCCCTCACGGTAGGTGCAGCCGTCGATCTCGACCTGCCGCGCCTCGTAGGCGGCCAGCGTCGCGAGGATGCCGGCGGCACCGTGGACCGCGTTCACCCCGAGCCAGCCGCGCGCGCTGTGCGCCCGGCGGCCGGTCACCTCCAGCACCGCCCGCAGCGTGCCCTGGCAGCCGGCCTCGATCTCGCCGTCGGTGGGCTCGAGCAGGACGGCGAGGTCGCCGTAGACCCAGCCGCGGCGCTCGCGGACGACCCGGCCGAGGCCGCTCTTGACCGACTCGACCTCCTCGTTGTCGTAGAAGACGAACGTCAGGTCGTGCGCGGGCTCGGCGCCGGGGACACCGAAGCGGCCGGCCAGCCGCAGCATCACCGCGTCGCCGGACTTCATGTCGCTGGTGCCGCAGCCGAACAGCCGCCCGTCCTCGAGCCGGCTGGGCACGTTGCCGGCGATCGGCACGGTGTCCAGGTGCCCGGCGAGCACGATCCGGGTGTCGCGGCCCAGCGAGGTGCGGGCGAGCACCGTGTCGCCGACCCGCTCGACCTCCAGCCCACCCAGGGTCCGCAACGCGGCCTCGACGGCGTCGGCCAGCGCGCGCTCGTCGCCGGACACCGACGGGGTGTCGACCAGCGCGCGGGTGACGGTCAGGACGTCGGCGGTCAGGTCCAGGTCGGGCGCGCCGGTCACGGTGCCCGAGCCTACGGGCGGTCCCGGGCGTCCCGCTGGACCACGCCGGGTGCCGGGGGCGGCGCGCTGGAGGACCGCACGACCAGCTCGGTCGACAGGGTCTCGGAGGCCGGGTCCTCGCCGGCGAGCAGGGCCAGCAGCTGCTCACCGACCCGCACGCCCTTGTCCCGCAGCGGCTGGCGCACCGTCGTCAGCCCGGCCCGGGCGGCGGCGCCGGTGTCGTCGAAGCCGGTCACCGTGAGGTCGCCCGGCACGTCCAGGCCCGCCTCGGCGGCACCCTGGACCACCCCGAGCGCAAGCTCGTCGCTCATGGCCAGCACCGCCGTCGGCCCCGCCGGCAGGAGCTCACCGAGGGCCCGCACCCCCTCGGCGGAGGCGTTGTGCGGGCACTCGTGCACGGGCACGTCGGCCCAGTCCAGCCCGGCCGCCTCCACCGCGGCGCGGTACCCGGCCAGCCGGTCACGGGTGACGCTGAACGTCGCCCGCTCCTGCCGCCCGGCGTCGGCCGGTCCCTGCGCGCCGTCCGCCGCCAGCTCGAAGGCGACCACGGCCAGCCGGCGGTGGCCCAGGCCCAGCACGTGCCCGGCGACGGCGCGGGCGCCGGCCGCGTCGTCGACCCGCACCCCGGGGACGCCGGCCAGGGCGGGCTGGTCCACGGTGACCAGCGGCAGGCCCCGCTCCCGGACCGCCGCGAGCGCGGGGTCGTCGTCGGGCAGGGAGTAGGCGACGACGGCGTCGACGACGGCCGCCCGCACCGCGTCGGGAGGAGGCCCACCGCCGGTCCGGGCGCCGGGGAGCACGAGCAACGCGTAGCCCTCGTCCTCGACCGCCTCGGCCAGCCCGTCGAGGAAGACCGCGGCGGCGGGGTCGCTGAAGGCGTAGCCGAGCCGGTCGCCGAGCATCACGCCCAGCGAGCCCGACCGGCCGCGGCGCAGCGCACTGCCCGCCGGGCTCGGTCCCGGGTAGCCGATCGCGCCCGCGGTGGCGAGGACCCGCTCCCGCAGCTCGGCGCTGAGCTGGTCGGGCCGGTTGTAGGCGTTCGACGCCGTCGAGCGGCTGACCCCGGCGGCGGCCGCGAGGTCGCGCAGGGTCGGTCGTCGTGGCACGGCGGCAGGCTACGGCCTACGCTGGCAGCATGGTTCTGGATCGATCCAGAAGTGCGGTCGCCGACGCGCGTCTCGCCGTCTCCGCGATCTTCTTCGTCAACGGCGCGGTGTTCGCCAACTGGGTGACCCGCATCCCCGCCGTGAGCGATCGCACCGGCGCCGGCCCGGGCGCGCTCGGCCTGGCCCTGCTCTGCATCGCGGTCGGCTCGATCGCCGCCATGTCGCTGGCCGGCCGGGTCATCGACCGGTACGGATCGGCCCGGGTCACCGTGCTCACCGGCCTGGGGACGGCGGCCGCGGTCACGCTGCCCGGACAGGTCACCGGCGTGGTCCCGCTCGGGGCGGTGCTGCTCGTCTACGGCGCCGTCTTCGGCGTGCTCGACGTGGCGATGAACGTCGGCGCGGTGCAGGTGGTCCGGCAGGCGGGGCGGCCGCTCATGCCCTCCTTCCACGCGGCCTTCAGCCTGGGCGGGCTGGCCGGGGCCGGCACCGGCGCGCTCGCCGCCGGGGCCGGGATGCCGCCGTCCTGGCACCTGGGCCTGGTCGGCGTGGCGGCCGCCGCCGGCGTCCTGGCCGTCGCGTCCCGCCTGCCGGCCGACGTCCCGGAGGACCGCCCCGAGGGGTCGGGCGACCGCAGCGCCTGGCGGTCCCGCGCGGTGTGGGTGTTCGGCCTGATCGCCCTGTTCGCGGCCTTCAGCGAGGGGGCCATGGCCGACTGGACCGCGCTGTTCCTCCGCGACGTGGCCGGCGCCGGCGACGGCGTCGCGGCGCTGGGCTACGCGGCCTTCGCGCTGAGCATGACCGTCGCCCGGCTGGCCGGGGAGCTGCTGCTCGCCCGGCTCGGGCGGGCCCGCGCCCTGGCCGCCTCCGGGGTCGTCGCCACCGCCGGGGTGCTGCTCGCGGTCACGGTGGCCACCCCGGCCGCGGCCCTGATCGGCTTCGGCCTGGCCGGGCTGGGACTGGCCACCGCCTTCCCCGTCGCCATGCAGGGCGGCGCCGAGGCGGTGCCCGGCGGCCGCGGGGTGTCGGCGGTGTCGGTGATCGGCTACGCGGGGTTCCTCGCCGGGCCGCCGCTGATCGGGCTGCTCGCCGAGGCGGTCGGCCTGCGCTGGGCGCTGTCGAGCGTGGCGGCGCTGAGCCTGCTCGGCGCCGTCGTCGGTGCCCGCGCCCCGCGCTCCCCCGCCGCCGTGGGTGCGGTGCCCCGGGAGCGCGCGGAGTGTGCTCGGTAGCGTCGGCGGCGTGACCGCTCCCGCCGCCCGCTCCGCCGTCGCCGCCGGTCTCGCGACCGTGACCACCTCCGGCACCGTCCTCGACACGTGGTACCCCGCGCCCGCGCTGGGCGGCGAGGGGCCGTCGGGGACGCAGCAGCTGGGCACCCTGGAGCTGGAGGGCGAGCTGGGCCCGGAGTTCTCCGGCCTGGTGCGCACCGACGACGCCCGCGGCGTGCAGGTGGTCGGGGTCCGCACCACGATCGCCGACCTCGCCGCCCCGCCGGCCGACACCCACGACGTCTACCTCCGGCTGCACCTGCTCTCGCACCGGCTCGTGCGGCCGCACGAGGTCAACACCGACGGCGTGTTCGGCCTGCTGGCCAACGTGGCCTGGACCAGCGCCGGCCCGGTGCTGGCCACCGAGCTGACCCCGGCCCGCCGGGCAGTGCTGCGCGCCGCCCACGGCAGCCTGACCGTGCTGTCGGTGGACAAGTTCCCGCGGATGGTCGACTACGTCGTCCCCGCAGGCGTGCGGGTCGCCGACGCCGACCGGGTCCGGCTGGGCGCTCACCTGGCCGAGGGCACGACGGTCATGCACGAGGGCTTCGTCAACTACAACGCCGGCACGCTGGGCCCCTCGATGGTCGAGGGCCGGATCAGCGCGGGCGTCGTCGTCGGCGCCGACAGCGACGTCGGCGGCGGCGCCTCGATCATGGGCACGCTGTCGGGGGGTGGCAAGGAGGTCGTCTCGATCGGCCGCGGCTGCCTGCTCGGCGCCAACGCCGGCATCGGCATCTCGCTGGGCGACGACTGCGTCGTCGAGGCCGGCTGCTACGTCACCGCCGGCTCGCGGGTGACCCTGCCCGACGGCTCGGTGGTCAAGGCCCGCGAGCTCTCCGGCCGCGACGGGTTGCTGTTCCGCCGCAACAGCGTCTCCGGCGCGCTGGAGGCCCTGCCCCGCACCGGCACCTGGGGCGAGCTGAACGCCGCGCTGCACGCGAACGACTAGCCCGGAGGCCCGTCAGGTGAGGTTCGCGGGCGGAGCGGCGGGGACGTCGAGGTGCTCGAGCAGCGCGACGGCGAACTCCTGCGGCCGCTCGACGTGCGGGGAGTGGCCGACGCCGGGCAGCACGACCTCGCGGTAGGCGCCGCCGGAGGCCGCGTACCGGTCGAGCACCGCGCGGGTCTGGGCGACCATCGGCTGCGGCGGGCACAGCTCCGCGCCGGGCCAGCCGGGCACCGCGCCCAGCTGGCCCAGGAAGGCCAGGTCGAACGCCGAGGTGTCGGAGACGATCGCGTCGGCGTCGCCCCGGATCCACAGCACCGGCGGTCGCACCGGCAGGTCCACGACGCCCGAGACGTCGAACACCGTCGGCGCCATCGTGTTGAGCACCCCGCGCGTGCCCGGCGCCGTCCCCGGCCACGAGTCGCTCGGGACCGCGTCACCCGGGTAGTGGTCCGCACCGGTGCGGGTCGACAGCATCGCGGCGACGAACACGTCCTCGAGTGCCGGGTCCAGCGGCAGCGACCCGGGCGCCACGTAGAACGCCCGCAGGATCGACCGGGGACCGGTCGGGGCGGCGTCGGAGGTGTCGCCGGCGGCCAGCGCCGCCACGAACTCCGGGTTGGCCGCTCCCCCGCCCGAGCCCGCACCGTCCTCGGACAGCCGGCGCCCCTCCGGGCCGGCGGTGCCACCGAACCCGTACGGCGAGACGGGGGCGACCAGGGCGACCGAGGCCACCCGCGACGGCGCGTCGAGCAGGTACTGCAGGACGACGCCGGCGCCCATGCTCCAGCCGACCAGGTGCACCCGGTCCAGGCCCAGCGCGTCGACCAGCGCGGCGAGGTCGTCGGCCCAGTCCCGCACGCCGCGGCGCGCGTCGACCGGCAGCGGGTCGGTGTCGCCGTACCCGCGCAGGTCGACGGCGAGCACGCGGTGCCGGCCGGCGTCGTGCAGCGTCCGCAGCGTCGGCTGCCAGAACAGCGCCGAGCTCACGTTGCCGTGCACGAGCAGCACCGCCTCGCCCGGCCCGGCCGGGTCCGTCCCCTCGGCGTGCAGCACGTTCTGCACCAGCCGGGCGGTGGGGACCCTGGTGGCGGTGACCCCGGGGAGCAGGAGGTCGGGCACGGCGGTACTCCTCGAGTCGGGGGCGGCGGCGGCCACACGCTAGCGGGGACGGCGCCCGCGCGGAGGCGCCTCGCCGGACCGCCTCGCCGGACCGCCGACGTCCAGGGAGCTGCCAGGCGGCCGACCTACAGTCGACGGCGATGACCAGCGCACGGACCGGCTCGCGCCCCGCGGCCAGGCGGCCCGCGGCGAAGCGGCCCCCGGCCCGGCGGCCCGCGGCGAAGCGCCCGCAGGCCGCGCGCCGGCGCGGCTCGTCGAGCCCGTGGGCGCTGCGCTACTGGTGGCCGGCGATGGTCCTGGGCGTCGCGATGGTCCTCGCCCTGGCCTGGCGGGCCGAGCGCTCCGCCCCCGCCCCGACGACGGCGCTCTGCACGGTGCCGTCCACGTCGGTCACCCTGGGCGCCGAGCAGTGGGCCAACGCGCAGGTCATCGCCGACGTCGGCCGGCAGCGCGGGCTGCCCGAGCGGGCGGTGGTCATCGCGCTGGCGACGGCGATGCAGGAGTCGACGCTGCGCAACCTGGACTACGGCGACCGCGACTCGCTGGGCCTGTTCCAGCAGCGGCCCTCGCAGGGGTGGGGCACACCCGCGCAGGTGCAGGACCCGGTCTACGCCGCCGGGAGGTTCTACGACCACCTCGTCGAGGTCCCCGGCTGGGAGACCCGCCGGCTCACCGACGCCGCGGACACCGTCCAGCGCTCGGCGTTCCCGGAGGCCTACCAGCGCTGGGAGGCCTTCGCCCAGTCGCTGACGGCGGCACTGCGCTCCGACGACCGGGAGCGCAACTGCGGCTGACCCGGTCAGTACACCCGGTTGCGCCCCCTGCCGTACAGCTCGGGCCGGTCGAAGGCCGCCGGCATCCCGGCGGAACCGGCGAGGCTGCGGCCGCGGTGCAGGCGCGCCTCGAGGGCGACCAGCGCGGCGAGCGCGGCGACGGGGACGAGCAGGAACAGGACGAGCAGCACGGCGGGCCTCCGCGGTGGGGCCGGGCGGGCTGCCCGGCGGCTGGCACCACCGTCGCGCCCGGCCCTTGCGACCCTCTGGCGGCCGACCGACGCCGACTTGCGGGCCACTAGTGGCCGGTGCGCGGTACCGCGCGCTCAGGCGGTCAGGCGCTGCACCGCGGCGTCGATGCGCTCGTCGGTGGCGGTCAGCGCCATCCGCACGTGCCGGGCACCGGCCGGGCCGTAGAAGGAGCCGGGCGCCGGGACGATGCCCAGGCCGGCCAGCCAGTCGACGGTGGCCCAGCAGTCCTCGTCGCGGGTGACCCACAGGTACAGGCCCGCCTCGGAGTGGTCGATGCGCGCGCCGGTGGCCCGGACCGCCGCGGCCAGCCGCTCCCGGCGCCGGCCGTACCGCTCGCGCTGGGCGTCGACGTGGGCGTCGTCGGCCAGCGCCGCGGTCATGGCCGCCTGCACCGGGCCGGGGACCAGCAGGCCCAGGTGCCGGCGCACCTCCCACACGCGCCGGACGAGCACGGGGTCGCCCGAGAGCAGACCGGCGCGGTAGCCGGCCGCCGTCGACTGCTTGGACAGCGAGTGGACGGCCAGCAGGCCGGTGTGGTCGGCGCCGGCGACGGCGGGGTGCAGCAGCGAGCGCGGCTGCACGTCCCAGCCGAGGGTGGCGTAGCACTCGTCGGCGACCACCGGGACGCCGTGCGCCCGCCCCCAGGCCACCCAGCCGCGCAGCTGCTCGTCGGAGAGCACGCGGCCGTGCGGGTTGCCCGGGGAGTTGAGCCAGACCAGGACGATCCCGGCGGCGTCGTCGGGTGGGGTGTCGGTGCGGCGCACGGCCAGCCCGGCGAGGACCGCGCCCACCTCGTAGGTCGGGTAGGCGACCTCGGGGATGACGACGGTGCCCTCGCGCAGGCCGAGCAGCGTGGGCATGAGCGCCACGAGCTCCTTGGAGCCGATCGTCGGGACGACCGACGGGTCGGCGCCGAGCGGGTCGGCGAGGGTCACGCCGAGGCGGCGCTGCAGCCACCCGGCCGCGGCCTGGCGCAGCTCACGGGTGCCCAGGGCCATCGGGTAGCCCGGGGCGTCGCCGGCCGCGGCCAGCGCGGTGCGCAGGACGTCGGGGGTGGGGTCGACCGGCGTCCCGATGGACAGGTCGACGAGGCCGCCCGGGTGCCGCGCCGCGCGGGCCCGGGCGGCCTCGAGGCTGTCCCAGGGGAAGTCGGGCAGGCGGCCGGCCGCCGGCCCCGCCGCGGTGGTCGTCAGTGTCCCTCGCCCTGCGGCGGGAGGGCGGCCACCAGCGGGTGGTCGGTGCCGATCCGGCCGGTCTTCGCCGCCCCGCCGGGGCTGCCCAGGTCGGTGAAGAACTCCACGTTGGCGTTGTAGAAGTCCTTCCACTTGTCCGGGACGTCGTCCTCGTAGTAGATGGCCTCCACGGGGCAGACCGGCTCGCACGCACCGCAGTCGACGCACTCGTCGGGGTGGATGTAGAGCATCCGGTCGCCCTCGTAGATGCAGTCCACCGGACACTCGTCGATGCACGCCTTGTCGAGGACGTCGACGCAGGCCTGGGTGATCACGTAGGTCACGGTGGGTCCTCCCGGGGGACGTGCGGGCAGCGCCCCGGCTCGCGGCCGGGCTCGCGCGTGTCGCCCGTCAGTATGGCCCCGTGGCGCGGCCCCGGGCTCGACGGGTGGGGCGCCCGACCCGGTCGGGGGAGCCCGGCCGCGTGCGCGCAGGATCGCCGCATGGGACAGAGCCGCTCGCCGCTGGGGGTCGCCGACCTGGAGCGGGTCGCCGCCCGTGGCTGGCGCGCCCCGGAGGAGGCGGACCTGGGCGGCTGGCTGCTGCGCGCCGGCGGCGGTTTCACCGGCCGGGCCAACACCGCGCTCGTCACCGGCGATCCCGACCTGCCCCTTCCCGAGGCGACGGCGGCGGTCAGCGACTGGTACCGCGCCCGCGGGCTGCGGCCGGGCGCCCAGCTGCCGGGCGTGCGGTCACGTCCCGTCGACGCCGTCCTGGCCGCGGCCGGGTGGGAGCGGGGCGAGGACGTCCTGGTGCTCACCGCGCCGCTGGTCCCCGGCCCCGCGGACGGCGTGCCGGTCGAGCTGGCGCCGGCCCCGGACGACGCCTGGCTGGCGGCCTACCGCGGGCCCGCCCCCACCGCCGCGGCCCGCGCGGTGCTCACCAACGCCGAGGCGGTGGTGTTCGCGGCGGTGCGCCCGGACCCCGCCGTCGCGCCGGTCGCCGTCGCCCGGGGTGTGGTGACCGGCGAGTGGCTGGGCGTCGGCGCGCTCACGGTGGCCGAGGACGCCCGCCGCCGCGGCCTGGCGACGGCGGTCATGGGCGCGCTCACGCGCTGGGGCGCCGGCCGGGGGGCGCGGTGGGTGTACCTGCAGGTGGCGGCGTCGAACTCCCCGGCGCGGGCGCTCTACCGCCGCACCGGCTACGTCGAGCACCACCGCTACCACTACCGCTGGGCACCCGACGGCGCCTGAGGACGCGGCGCAGCCACCACCCGGCCGACGGCGAGCGCGGCCCCGACCACGCCCAGGCCGAGGAAGGCGAGGGTCACCGCGCCCAGCGCACCGGTGCCCACGGCGACGAGGTCGCCCTCGGGACGGCGCACGGTGGCGGCCAGGGCGACCGACAGCCACGTCACCGCCGGGAGGACGGCGACCACCCGGGAGCCGGTGAGCCGGAACGTGAGCGTCACCAGCAGGGGGTTGCCCACGAGGGCGGCGAGCACCGACAGCGGCACCAGGACGCCGGCCACGCGCAGCGGCAGCCAGAACACCTGGACCAGCGCCAGCCAGCCGGCGAGGGCGACCGCCGCGACCGCGGCGGCGGTCAGCGCGGCGGCCCGGGTCATCCGGTCACGCCGGCGAACAGGTCGTCCTCCCAGCCGTTCGGCGCCTCCCCCGTCGCCCCCCGCTCCCCGCGGACCAGCCGGTAGTACTCCACGCCGAGCACCTCCTGGCCGAAGTTGTTCGACAGGGCGAAGAACGGCCCGTCCACGGTGATCTGGGTGGCGTGCGCGCGCATGGCCGCCTCCTTCGCGCCGGCATGGGCGCGGCCGTCGACCGCGGCGGTGACCAGCTCGTCGGGGACGGCGAAGGGGATGTCGTCGACCTCCCCGAGCTGGTCGAAGGGTGAGGCCTCCCCCAGCGCGGCCATCGCCTCGGCGCCCTCGCGCAGCACCGAGCGCGGCACGCAGCACCAGTAGACCTTGGCGACGTCCCACGCCGCGCCCAGCTCGGGGCGGTAGCCGGGGTCCGCGGCGGCCTCGACGGCGGCCATCGCGACCCGGTGGGCCTGGATGTGGTCGGGGTGGCCGTACCCACCCCGCTCGTCGTAGGTGACGACGACCTGCGGCCGGACCTCCCGGACCACGGCCGCCGCGTACGCCACGGCCTCGTCGAGGTCGGCGTTCCAGAAGGCGTGGGGCTTCGTGTTCGCCGGGGTCCCCATCATCCCGGAGTCCCGGTAGCGGCCGGGCCCGCCGAGGAAGCGCCAGTCGGTGACGCCGAGCGCGTCCATGGCCGCCCGCAGCTCCGTGATCCGGTACCCGCCGAGCTGGTCGGCGTGCTCGGGCCCGAGCAGCTCGAGCTCCGGGACGAGGACCTCGCCCTCCTCGCCCAGCGTGCAGGTCAGCAGGGTGACCTGTGCGCCCTCGGCGACGTACCGGGCCATCGTGGCGCCGTTGTTGATCGTCTCGTCGTCGGGGTGGGCGTGCACGAGCAGCAGGCGTCGGTCGGCGGTCACGAGGGGACATTCTCCCCCGGCCGCCGGGACGGGCGGCGGGACGGGCCTGGCGGCGAGACGGGCCGGGCGGCGGGACGGGCCGGGCGGCGAGACGGGCCGGGCGGCGTCCTCCCGCACCGCCGGGTGTCCTCCCGCACGGTGGGACGTGAGGGAGGACGCCCGACGATCAGGTCACCTGATCCTGGCGCCGCCTACTCCGCGTCGACGGGGACGACCGTCCGGGCCTCGGCGAAGTGGCAGGCGCTCGGGTGGCCCTGGCCGCGGTCGACCAGCGCCGGCGCCTCGGTGGCGCAGACGTCCTGGGCCTTCCAGCAGCGGGTGCGGAAGCGGCAGCCCGAGGGCGGGTCCGCGGGGCTCGGGACGTCGCCCTGCAGCAGGATCCGGTCCTTCTGCCCCCGCAGCGCCGGCTCGTGCAGCGGGACCGACGACAGCAGCGCCTGGGTGTAGGGGTGCGACGGCGAGGCGTACACCTGCTCGTCGGTGCCCTCCTCGACGATGCTGCCGAGGTACATGACCGCGACGCGGTCGGAGATGTGCCGCACCACCGACAGGTCGTGGGCGATGAACAGGTAGGACAGGCCGAACTCGTCCTGCAGGTCCTCGAGCAGGTTGACCACCTGCGCCTGCACCGAGACGTCGAGCGCCGACACCGGCTCGTCGCAGACGATGATCTCCGGCTGGAGCGCCAGCGCGCGGGCGATGCCGATGCGCTGCCGCTGGCCGCCGGAGAACTGGTGCGGGTAGCGGTTGACGTAGTCGGGGTTGAGCCCGACGCGGTCGAGCAGCTCCTGCGTGCGCTTGAGCCGGCCCTTCTTCGGGGCGACGTCGTCGTGCACGGCCCAGCCCTCGGCGACGATGTCACCGACGGTCATCCGCGGGTTCAGCGAGGCGTAGGGGTCCTGGAAGATGATCTGGACCTCGCGCCGGTAGGCCTTGAGCGCGCGGCCGCCCATGCGGGCGACGTCCTTGCCCTTGTAGAGGATCGACCCGGCGGTCGGCTTCTCCAGCGCGACGATCAGCTTCGACACCGTCGACTTGCCGCAGCCGGACTCGCCGACCAGGCCCACGGTTTCGCCGCGGCGCAGCTGCAGGTTCACCCCGTCGACGGCGCGGACGTGGCCGATCGTGCGCTTGAAGACGATGCCCTGGGTCAGCGGGAAGTGCTTCTGCAGCCCCTGGACCTCGAGCAGCGTCTCACCCATCGCCCCGCGCGCCCCGGCCGGAGCGGGCTTCTCCAGCGTCGGGGCGGCCGGCGTGGGAGCCGGCTTCGACAGGGACGACGCCGCGGTGGCGCCGTGCTCACGGGGCTCGGACACCGAGAACCTCCTCGCTGTAGTGGCAGGCCGCCTCGCGCCCCGGGACGACCAGCCGCAGCGGCGGGACGTCGGTCGAGCACTCGCGACCCGGTGCGGCCTCGGCACCCAGCCGCCGGCGGGCGCAGCGCGGGTGGAACGGGCAGCCGCTCGGGATGCGCGCCAGGTTCGGCGGCTGCCCGGCGATCGGCTGCAACCGTCCGCCCTTGTGCTCGACCTGGGGCACCGACCCCATGAGCCCCTCGGTGTAGGGGTGGGCGGGGTGGGTGAAGACGTCGTCGACGGTACCGCGCTCGACGATCTCGCCGGCGTACATGACGGCGACGTTGTCGGCCACCTCGTTGACCACGCCGAGGTCGTGGGTGATGAGGATCAGCCCCATGCCCGTCTCCTCCTGCAGGTCCTTGAGCAGGTCCATGACCTGCGCCTGCACGGTGACGTCGAGAGCGGTGGTCGGCTCGTCGGCGATGAGGATCCGCGGGTCCAGCGCGATGGCCATGGCGATCATCACGCGCTGGCGCATGCCGCCGGAGAACTGGTGCGGGTAGTCGTCGACGCGGCGGGCCGCGGCGGGGATCCGCACGCGGTCCATCAGCTCGACGGCGCGCTTGCGGGCGTCCTTCTTCGACATCCCCCGGTGCGCCCGGAACATCTCGCCGATCTGGAACCCGACGCTGTAGACCGGGTTCAGCGACGACAGCGCGTCCTGGAAGATCATCGAGATGCCGGGGCCGCGGACCCTCCGCTGGTCCTCGGCCGACATCTCGAGCATGTTCCTGCCCTCGAACCAGATGCCGCCGCCGGTGATGACCGCCGGCGGGGTCTCGAGGATCCCCATGATCGCCTGGGCCGAGACCGACTTGCCGGAGCCGGACTCACCGAGGATGGCGAGGGTCTCGCCCGCCGCCAGGCTGTAGCTCACGCCGTTGACGGCGTGCACCGTGCCGGAGCGGGTGCGGAACTCCACGTGGAGGTCGTCCACGTCGAGCAGCGGGGTGCCGGCCGGGGCCGCCTCGGACGCGGGCTTGGACAGGTCGAGGTTGGTCATGCGCGCTGCCTCGGGTCGAGGGCGTCGCGCAGGGCGTCGCCCATCATGATGAAGGCCATCACGGTCAGGGTCAGGATGATGCTGGGGAACAGCACCAGGTGCGGCGCCGAGCGCAGCAGGGACTGGCCGGCCTCGATCTGCAGGCCCCACGAGATCGCCGGGCGCTGCAGACCCACACCGAGGTAGGTCAGCGTCGCCTCGGCGGCGATGAGGACGCCGATGGTGATCGTCGCGTACACCAGCACCGGCGCGACCGCGTTGGGCAGGATGTGCCGGACGAGGATCCGGCCGTTGGAGGCGCCCATCGCGCGGGCCGCCGCGACGTAGTCCGAGCTCTTCACCGCGATGACCTGCGAGCGCACCAGCCGCATGGCGGTCATCCAGCCGAAGAGCGCCAGCGCGATCGCGACCGCGCCGGGCCCCCGCGTGTTGATGATCGGGATGTCGGTGCTCGGGCCCACCCGCAGCAGGACGATCGCGCCCAGGATGAGCGGCAGCGCGTAGAAGATGTCGGCCAGCCGGGACAGGACGCTGTCGGTGACCCCGCCGTAGTAACCGGCGATCGCGCCGACGACGACACCGAGCACCAGCACCACGAGCACCGCCGTCACGCCGATGATCAGCGAGTTGCGGGCCCCGTACACGACGTTGGCCAGGTAGTCGCAGCCCTGCTGGTCGAAGCCGAACCAGTGGTCGGCCGACGGCTTCTGGTTGCTGTTGGTCAGCGAGCAGGCCCGGGGATCCGCGCCCCGCGCGAACAGCTGCGGGACCAGGGCCAGCAGCAGGAAGAGCAGGCCCAGGACCGCGCCGATCCAGAACAGCGGGTTGCGCCTGAGCTCACCCCAGGCGTCGCTCCACAGGCTGTTCTGGCGTTCCTTGGTGACGTCGACCGAGGGGCTGGCCAGTCCCGTCGTGGTCCCGGCCTCGACCTCGTCCTTGCGCAGGTCCATCTGCTGCTGGTCAGTCATAGCGGATCCTCGGGTCGAGGACGGCGTAGAGCACGTCCACCACCAGGTTGAAGAAGATGAAGAAGAACACCATCAGGGTGACGATGCCGACGACGACCGCACCCTCCTGACCCTGGACGGCGTCGAAGACCGCCCGCCCGATGCCGGGCAGGTTGAACACCGCCTCGGTGACGATGGCGCCACCGAGCAGCGTGCCGATGTCGGCGCCGATGAAGGTGACCACCGGGATCAGGCTGTTGCGCAGCAGGTGCCGGGTGATCACCGTGCGGTTGGGCAGGCCCTTCGCGCGCGCGGTCCGCACGTAGTCGGCGCGCAGGTTCTCCGCGACGCTCGTGCGCGTCAGCCGGGCGACGTAGGCCAGCGATCCCGAGGCGAGGACCGCGCCCGGGAGGATGTAGGAGTACCAGCCCTCCTGGATGCCGGCGATCGGGAACCAGCCCAGCTCGAGGCCGAAGACGTACTGGGCCACGAACGCCAGCACGAGGATCGGGATGGACACGATCAGCGTGCTGGAGACCAGCACCAGGTTGTCCAGGAAGCTGTTGCGGCGGATGCCGGCGAGCAGGCCGGCGATCAGGCCGATGACCGCCTCGAACAGGATGGCGACGACGGTCAGCCGGACGGTCACCGGCAGCCGCTGCTCGATGGTGTCCAGCACGGGACGGCCGCGGAAGTCCGTGCCCAGGTCGCCCTGCACCAGGTCGCCGATGTACTTGACGTACTGGATGAACAGCGGGTCGTTGAGGTTGAAGTCCTCCCGCAGCTGGGCCACGACGGCCGCCGGGAGCGGCCGGTCGCCACCCAGGGCGCGGATCGGGTCGCCCGGGAGGGCGTACACCATCGCGAAGATCAGGAAGGACGCGCCGAGCAGTACCGGGATGGTGAGCAGTAGGCGGCGCGCGACGTAGCGGCCCATGGTCCCCCTCGGGAAGTGTGGTGGCGGCGCACGGCAGCGGGCGCGGCCCCGGTGTCCATCGTGCTCTCATCGGGGCCCGCACGCGCCACCGGGGGCGACTGTCCTGGCGGACAGGCGCCCCCGGCGGGTGGTGCGGGGCCCCGGGATCAGGTCAGTTGACCGTCACCTGGGAGGTGTCGACCTGGCCGAAGACGTCGACGACCACGTTGCTGACGTTCTCGGAGTAGACCGCCTGCTCCACGCCGAAGAACATCGGGAGGATGGGCATGTCCTCGAGCAGGACGTCGTCGGCCTGCTGGTACAGCTCGATGGCCTCCTCGTTGCTCCCGGCCTGGTTGCCCTGGGCGACCAGCTCGTCGAACTGCGGGTTGCTGTAGAACGCGGAGTTCGAGCCCGCCGGGGGCAGCGCCGCGGTGGAGTACAGCGGCTCGAGGTAGTTCTGCGGGCTCGGGTAGTCCATGCTCCAGCCGAGGCGGAACGGACCGGTGAAGCCCTGCTCGTCACCGAGCGGCAGGTACTCGGAGAAGTCGAGGTCGCCCCGCAGGACGTAGTCGACCCCGAGGTTCTCGCGCAGCTGGTTGCCCACGGCCTCCATCCACGCGTCGTGGCCGGCGCCGGCGTTGAACCACAGCTCGATCGGCTGGCTGCGGTCGAACCCGGCCTCGTCGAGCAGCTGGTTGGCCCGCTCGACGTCGAGCTCGCAGTACTCGCAGGCGCCCTCGCGGTAGCCGTCGACGACGGGCGCGATGGCGTCGTCAGCGGCCGCGAAGGTGCCGTTGAAGATGGCGTCGGCGATGGCCTGCCGGTCGATGGCCATCGAGATCGCCTGGCGGACGCGCTTGTCGGCGTACCGCGGGTCGTACGTCGGCATGCCGACGTAGGTGAACCGCGAGGAGGGAGCCTCGATGAACCGGTCCCCGAACTCGTCGGCGACGGTGGTCAGGACGTCCGGCGGGATGTCCACGGCGATGTCGAGGTTGCCGCCCTGCACGTCGGTGTAGGCGGTGTTGAGGTCGGTGTACACGCGGTACTCCACCCCGTCGGCCTGCGCGGCGTTCTCACCGGCGTAGTCCTCGTAGCGGCTCAGGGTGATGCCCTGACCCGGGGTGAACTCGCCGTCGGCCTGGAAGGGGCCGTTGCCGACCGGGTTGGTGCCGGCGGCCTCCGGGTTCTCGAAGAACGAGTCCGGCAGCGGGAAGAAGGCGTTGTAGCCCACCGTGACCGGGAACTGGGCGAACGGCCCGGTCAGCGTGACGGTGAAGGTCTGGTCGTCGACGACCTGCAGGCCGCTCATCTGCTGGGCGGCCGGCTCGCCCGTCACGTTGCCGGCGTCGTCGGTCGGGGCCTGCAGCTGGTCGTAGCCCTGGATGTTGCTGAAGAAGTACGACCCGCCCTGGGCGTTGGTGCTCAGCGCGGTGTAGTTCCAGGCGTCGACGAAGGACTGTGCGTCGACCGGCGTGCCGTCGTGGAAGGTCCAGCCGTCCTTGAGCGTGATAGTCCAGGTGGTGTTGTCCTCGGACTCGATCGACTCGGCGACGCCGGTGTACTCGACCGCGCCGTCCTCGGCGTACTGGACGAGACCCGTCCACAGCGACTTCACGATCTGAGCGCCCTCGCTCTCGGTCGTGTTGCCGGGGACGAGCGGGTTCTCGGGCTCGCCGACGTAGACGCTGAAGGTGCCGCCACCCTCACCGCCACCGCCGCCGCTACCCGACTCGCTGTCGTCGCCGCCGCCACAGGCGGTCAGCAGCAGCGCGGCCGACAGGCCGGTCGCGACGAGCGCCGACCGGCGCTTGCTCAACTTCACGTGCGATGCCTCCCTCGTCCCGCAACTGCGGGGGGAACGGACTGGTCGATGCTCACCCGGGCGCACTGGCCGGGCGTCGGCGTCCATCAGGTGAACACCCGGGATCGGTCCCGGGACGCCGCGAGCGACCCTAGGCAGCCCCGGGGAGGACCGTCCACGACCGTCACCGGATTGTGACCCTGGCTCACGACCCTGTAGGCCGCGATGCAAAGGGCACGGTACGCCGCCCCCGTCACGACACGTGTTGCGGCCCCCGGGCGCTCATCCCGCAGGACTTCCGCCGTCCGGGCGACCGGGGTGTCGGAACCGTACCGGGGGGTAACCCCTCGTCCCCCGAGAGAGGAGCTCACCGTGAGCGGGATCGACAAGATGAAGAACAAGGCCCAGGAGCTCTCCGGCGAGGGCAAGGAGCGCGTCGGCGAGGCGACCGGCGACCGCGACCTGCAGGCCGAGGGCGCCAACGACAAGGCGGCCGGCAACCTCAAGCAGGCCGGCGAGAAGGTCAAGGACGTCTTCAAGTAACGGCAGCTCACCCCACCCACGGGCGGCGTCTCTCCGGGGACGGCGCCCGTGGCGTGTCAGGGGCGGCCGAGGAGGTCGCGGACGGCGGGCAGCAGCGGGCGGTCCGCGGCGATCCAGTCGAGGTCCTCGAGGTCGCCCGCCCGGACCCAGCGCAGGTCGCGGTGCTCGTGGGCCACCGGCTCGCCGGCGACCAGCCGCGCCTCCCAGACCCGCAGCGTCGAGGCACCCGGGGCGCCGCCCGCGACGACGCCGTCGAGCGGGACCTCGCCCAGGAAGGCCCGCGGCGCCACGGTGATCCCGAGCTCCTCCGCGCACTCCCGCACCAGCGCGGCCTGCTGGTCCTCTCCCGGCTCCACCTTGCCGCCGGGGAACTCCCACAGCCCGGCCAGCGGACCCGAGTCGCGCTGAGCCACCAGCACCTCGCCGCCGCAGGCGCCGTCCGCGCGGACGATCGCCGCCCCCACCACCTGGACGACGTCGAGCGCCCGCAGCGCCGCCGCCGCCGCGTAACCGTCCAGGTGCCGCCGCATCGACCGCTGCACCCGGCGGCGCAGCACCGCCCGGTCGGCCAGGCCGCCCAGCACGCCGGGCAGGCCGGTGTCCCACTCGACCCGCTCCTCGACGACGGTGCCGGCCCCGGTGGCCGTGAACGTGCGCGCATGGGTCAGCCGCCGCCAGCCGGAACCGGGCCCGGCCGCGTAGAGGTCCGACACCGGGCGGACCGACTCGACCTCCTCCAGCGGGAAGGGCCAGGGGCGGCCCAGGGCCCGCGCGACGTCGAAGGCGACGGTCAGCGGCGCCGCCACGACGGTGGTGAAGTGCAACCGGTCCACGCCGCCACGGTCCCAGACGGGGCAGGATGAGCCCGTGCGCATCACGGCCCGGGTCGACTACGCCGTCCGCGCGGCGGTCGAGCTGGCCGCCGTCGCGCCGGACGCGCTGACCTGCGACCGCATCGCGCGGGCCCAGGACATCCCCTCCCGCTTCCTGCAGGGCATCCTCGGCGACCTCCAGCACGCCCGGCTGGTCACCAGCCAGCGGGGCCGCGAGGGCGGCTACCGGCTGGCGCTGCCGCCGTCGGAGATCTCCATCGCACGGGTCATGCGGGTGGAGCAGGGGTTCCTCGCCGAGGTGCACGGCCAGCGGCCCGAGGACGTGAGCTACCCGGGGGTCGCCGCCGAGCTGGCCGGCGTCTGGGTGGCCGCCCGGGAGGCCTACCGGCGGGTGCTGGAGGAGGTCACGCTGGCCGACGTCGTCGCCGGGAAGCTGCCCGGCCACGTCGCCGAGCTGGTGGCGGTCGAGAGCGCCTGGCGCTCGTTCGGCGACGACCCCGCCTGACCGGCCCGCCCGGCGGCTGGGGAAGACTCGCCCGGTGAGCAGCGCACGGCAGCCCGGCGTCACCGTCTTCCTCACCGGCCTGTCCGGCGCGGGCAAGTCGACGGTCGCCGACGCCCTGGTCGCGCAGCTGGAGGCCGAGGGCCGGCCGGTGACCGTCCTCGACGGCGACGTCGTGCGCACCCACCTGTCCAGCGAGCTGTCCTTCTCCCGCGCCGACCGCGACCTCAACATCCGCCGGATCGGCTTCGTCGCCGGCGAGGTCGTCCGGCACGGCGGCACCGCCGTCGTCGCCGCGATCGCGCCCTACGAGCAGGCGCGCGAGGAGGCGCGGGCGCTGGTCGAGCGGCACGGCCGGTTCGTGCTGGTGCACCTGGCCACCCCGCTGGAGGTCTGCGAGGCCCGCGACGTCAAGGGCCTCTACGCGCGGGCCCGGGCCGGGCAGATCTCCGGTTTCACCGGCATCGACGACCCCTACGAGCCGCCGGCGCGCGCCGAGGTGGTCATCGACACCTCGGTGACCCCGCTGGACGAGTCCGTGGCGCGCATCCGCGCGGCCATGGCAGGAGCACCCCGTCCTCTCCACCCCTCGCAGGCTGGGGGCGGTGCCCTCGACGGGGCCGACCGTGGCTCACCGACAGCGTGACCGCAACGGGCGCCCGGCGCGGGTGTGCGACCATGGGGGACGTGACCGACCGCGGCAGCCTGCTCGTCGCGCGTCTGCACGTCGACCTCGCCCGGGTCAGCAGCGCCGCCTGTCACGCCGCGCGCTGACCACCAGTCCTCCCCGCGGCGCGAGTCGCGTCCCCGATCTGGCAGCGCGCTCCGCGCGGGTCACGAACCGGCGCGGACGGCGCAGGAAGTAGTGCACCGTGTCCGCTCCACCCCGTTCCAGCCGGCCCGTCCGCGGCCAGGGCCAGTGGGCGCTCGGCTACCGGGAGCCGCTGAACCCCAACGAGCGCATGAAGAAGGACTCCGACGGCCTCGAGGTCCGTCAGCGGATCCTCGACATCTACTCGAGGACCGGCTTCGACGGCATCGACCCCGGTGACCTGCGCGGCCGGATGCGCTGGATGGGCCTCTACACCCAGCGGGCCCCCGGCATCCCCGGCGGGAAGACCGCCGTCCTGGAGCCCGAGGAGCTCGAGGACTCCTACTTCATGATGCGGGTGCGCACCGACGGCGGGGCGCTCACCAGCGAGCAGCTGCGCACCCTCGGCGCCATCAGCACCGAGTTCGGCCGCGACGTCGCCGACGTCACCGACCGGCAGAACATCCAGTACCACTGGATCCGCATCGAGGACGTCCCCGAGATCTGGGAGCGGCTCGAGGCGGTCGGCATGACGACGACCGAGGCCTGCGGCGACACCCCGCGCGGCATGCTCAACTGCCCGCTGGCCGGCGTCCTCGAGGACGAGGTCGTCGACGCCACCGGCGTCATGGCGCAGACGGTGGCCCGCTACGTGGGCGACCCGGAGTTCAGCAACCTGCCGCGCAAGTGGAAGACGTCGATGTCGGGCTGCGTCGACCACTGCACCGAGCCCGAGATCGACGACGTCTCCTTCGTCGGCGTCGTCGGCCCGGACGGCGAGGCCGGCTACGACCTGTGGGTCGGCGGCGGCCTGTCGACCAACCCGATGTTCGCCCAGCGGGTCGGGGTGTTCGTCCGGCCGGAGGAGGTCACCGAGGTCTGGGCGGCCTGCACCTCGGTCTTCCGCGACTACGGCTACCGGCGGCAGCGCAACCGGGCCCGGATCAAGTTCCTCATGGCCGACTGGGGCCCGGAGAGGTTCCGGCAGGTGCTGCAGGACGAGTACCTGCACCGCGCGCTGCCCGACGGGCCCGCGGCCGCGCCGCCGAAGCACGAGTCGCGCGACCACGTCGGCGTCGCGCGGCAGAAGGACGGCCGCAACGCCGTCGGCTTCGCGCTGCGCACCGGCCGGATCACCGGGACGGTGCTCACCCGGATCGCCGACCTCGCCGACGAGTACGGCGCGGGCCGCATCCGGACGACCACCCAGCAGAAGATGGTGGTCCTGGACGTGCCCGACGAGCACGTGGAGGACCTCGTCGCCGCGCTGGCCGAGCACGACCTGCTGGTGCGCCCGAGCGCCTTCCGCCGCGGCACCATGGCCTGCACCGGCCTGGAGTTCTGCAAGCTCGCCATCGTCGAGACCAAGCAGCACGCCCAGGACCTCTACGCCGAGCTGGAGAAGCGGCTGCCCGGCTTCGACGAGCCGATCGGCATCAACGTCAACGGCTGCCCGAACAGCTGCGCCCGCTTCCAGACCGCCGACATCGGCCTCAAGGGCTCGATGGTGCGCGACGACTCCGGCGAGATGGTCGAGGGCTTCCAGGTGCACCTGGGCGGGCACCTCGGGGTCGAGGCGGCCTTCGGCCGCAAGTTCCGCGGCCACAAGGTGACCAAGGCCGAGACCGCCGACTACTGCGAGCGGGTACTGCGCGGCTACCTCGAGCGGCGCGAGCCCGGTGAGCGGTTCGCCGCCTACGTCTCGCGGGCCGAGGAGGCCTGGCTGCTGTGAGCGAGGAGGCGGAGGACACGGGGGGCCGCGCGGGAAGGCAGCGCCAGCTCCCCGTGTTCCACTGCCCGTACTGCGGTGACGAGGAGCTGACCCCCACCGGGGAGTCCGGCGGCGAGTGGCACTGTGCCGCCTGCCTCCGCACGTTCGCCGTCCGCCTGACCGGGACAGGGGTGCAGCGACCATGACCACCGCCGTGCGGGCCACGCCGCAGCTGGCCGCGGAGGCCGACGCCCGCTTCGGGGGGATCGCCGACCCGGTCGAGCAGGCCCTCGCCGTGCTCCGCTGGGCCGGCGAGACCTTCGGCGACGGGTTCGCCGTCACCTCGTCGATGGCCGACGGGCTGCTGGCCCACCTCGCCTCCCGGGCGGTCCCGGGCGTGCACGTCGTCTTCCTCGACACCGGCTACCACTTCGCCGAGACGATCGGCACCCGCGACTGGATCAGCGGTGTCCTGCCGATCACGCTGGTCAACGTGACGCCGGCGCAGACGGTGGCCGAGCAGGACGCCGAGCACGGTCCGGAGCTGCACCGGCGCGAACCCGACCTGTGCTGCTCGCTGCGCAAGGTGCAGCCGCTGGCGACGGCGCTGGCCGGCTACGCGGCGTGGGGCTCGGGGGTGCGCCGCGACGAGGCCGCGACCCGCGCGGGCACCCGGGTCGTCGACTGGGACGCCAAGCGGGGCATGGTGAAGGTCAACCCGCTGGCCGCCTGGACGCAGGCCGACGTCGACACCTACGTCGCCGAGCACCAGGTGCCGGTGAACCCGCTGCACGAGCTGGGCTACGCCTCCATCGGCTGCGAGCCCTGCACCCGGCCGGTCGCCCCGGGCGAGGACCCGCGCGCCGGACGCTGGGCCGGCCGCGGCAAGACCGAGTGCGGCCTGCACCTCTGAACCGGTAGGACTGCCACCGTGCCCCGACCGCCGAAGCTGTCGCCCGAGGAGCTCACCCCCGCCCTGGCCGACCTGCCGCTGTGGTCGGGCGACCCCGCGGGGCTGCGCCGCAGCGTGGAGCTGCCGACCTTCACCGACGCCGTGGCCGCGATCGTGCGGATCGGCTTCGTCGCCGAGCAGCTCGACCACCACCCGGACGTCGACCTGCGCTGGCGGACCCTGCACCTGACGCTGGTCAGCCACTCCGCCGGCGGGGTCAGCGAGCTCGACCTGGAGCTCGCCCGGCGGATCGACGCGCTCCTCCCCGGCTGAGGCGACCGGAGCCCAAGGACTCTCCCGGCCCGCCCCTCCGCGCTCCTAGCGTGCGGCAGGGAGCGGGAGGAGGCCGCCATGGCCGACGTCGTCGTGCTCGGTGGCGGGGTGTGCGGGCTCGCCTCGGCACTGCTGCTGGCCCGTGACGGGCACGAGGTGACCGTCCTGGAGCACGACCCCGACCCGGTGCCGGGCACGCCCGAGGAGGCGTGGGCGCAGTGGCACCGGGGCGGGGTCGCGCAGTTCCGCCAGCCGCACTACCTGCAGCCGCGGGCGCGGCTGGTCCTCGACGCCGAGCTGCCGGACGTGAGCGCCGCCCTCGCCGCCGCCCACGCCGTCCGCTTCGACACCCTGACCACGGCCCCGCCCACGGTGCCGCCGCTGGACCGGCGGCCGGACGACGACCGCCACGTCACCCTGACCGCCCGGCGCTGTGTGCTCGAGCAGGTCCTCGGCCGGACCGCCGACGAGCAGCCGGGCCTGCGGGTCCGGCGCGGCGTGACCGTCACCGGCCTGCTCACCCGGCCGCTGGACGGGCACCCGCACGTCACCGGCGTCGCCACGACCGACGGCGAGGTGGCCGCCGACCTCGTCGTCGACGCCACGGGCCGGCGCTCGCCGCTGCCGCGGTGGCTGCTCGAGGCCGGCGGCGCCCCGGTGCAGGAGGAGTCGGTGGACAGCGGGTTCACCTACTACACCCGCTACTTCCGGTCCCGCGACGGCCGTCTGCCGGAGCCCCGCGACCGGCTCAACGTCGCCCTCGGCTCCTTCTCGGTGCTCACCCTGCCCGCCGACTCCGGCACCTGGTCGGTGACCCTCTACACCGCCTCCCACGACCGGCCCCTCAAGGAGCTGCGGCACGAGGCCGCGTGGACGGCGGTCGTGGCGGCCTGCCCCCGGCAGGCGCACTGGCTCGACGGCGAGCCGCTGACCGGGGTCCTGCCGATGGCGGGGATCCTCGACCGGCACCGCCGGCTGTCCGACGGGGAGCGCCCGGTGGCCACCGGCATCGCCCCCGTGGCCGACGCGTGGGCCTGCACGAACCCCTCGATCGGCCGGGGCATCGCGCTCGGCCTGGTGCACGCGGTCGCGCTGCGCGAGGTCGTCCGGCAGCACCTCGGCGACCCCGAGGAGTTCGCGGCGGCGTGGGACGCGGAGACCGAGGCCCGGCTGACCCCCTGGTACCGGGCCACCGTCGCCGTCGACCGGGCCCGGCTCGCCGACATGGACGCCGCGCGGGAGGGCCGTCCCCCGCCCCGGCCGCACGGGCCGGCCGCGCTCGGCCCCGCACTGGCCCGGGCCATGGCGTTCGACAGCGAGGTCTACCGCGCGTTCATGGAGGTGGTGGACTGCCTGACCCTGCCCGCGGAGCTGTTCACCCGCCCCGGGTTCGCCGACCGGGTCCTGCAGGTGGCCGGCGAGCACGAGGCTCCACCGCCGGCCGGCCCGAACCGCGAGCAGCTCCTGGGCCTCGTCGGGGCGACCTGACCCGGGGGCGCGCAGCCGCAGCAGCCGGTCGGCCGCGCCCGCAGCGGGGTCGACGGCGCCGGGACCTCTCACGAGGCCCCGGCGCCGCCGTCGTACCGGGGTCAGGAACCGATGACCCCGCCGTCGTCCTTGGTGACGACCACCGTGCCCGACCGGGGCGTGGTCACGCCGTCGAGCCGGGGCCAGGTGCTGCCGCCGTTCTCCCCGGGGTGCTGCAGGTTGACGAACAGCGTGCGCCGGTCCGGCGTCGTGGCGATGCCGGTGACCTCGCAGCCGACCACGCCGGTCAGGAAGCGGCGCACCTCGGGCTCCTGGTCGAACGGCGCCGAGGCGTCGGCGGCCAGCATCTGGTTGTTCGCCTGCGCCGGCTGGGTGCCGTCGGTCTGGATCCAGGCGCGGCCGTCGGGGTCGACCCACAGGCCGTCGGGTGACCCGAAGGCGTCCTCGGGCGCGACGGTCGAGCCGTCGACGCCGCCCCCGGGGCCGGCCAGCAGGAACAGGTCCCAGCGGAACGACGTCGCGGTGTGGTCGCCGCCGGCCTCCTCCCAGCGCACGACGTGGCCCCAGCGGTTGGACACCCGGGGGTTGGGGCCGTTCGCGGTGGCGCGGGTCGTGTTGTTGGTCAGCGTCAGGTAGACCGTCCCGGTGCGCGGGTCGACCGCGCTCCACTCCGGCCGGTCCATCGGCGTGGCCCCGACCCGCGTGGCGGCCTGCCGGGTGCGCACCAGGACCGCCGCCTGGTCGGCGAACCCGTTGGCCGCGGTGAGCCCGTTCTGCCCGTGCACCAGCGGGATCCACGTCCCGGTGCCGTCCTCGGCGAAGCGGGCGACGTACAGGGTGCCCTCGTCGAGGGGGCTGAGGCCCTGCCGGCGCATCTGGTCCCACGGGCGGGCGCTGACGTACTTGTAGACGTACTCGTTGACCTGGTCGTCGCCCATGTACACGACCAGCCGGCCGTCGCGGGCGGTGTGCGCGGTGGCGTCCTCGTGCTTGAGCCGGCCCAGCGCGGTGCGCTTCACCGGCACCGACCGCGGGTCGAGCGGGTCGATCTCCACCACCCAGCCGAAGCGGTTGGGCTCGTGCGCGTCGCCGGGGCGGACGACGAAGCGCGGGTCGTGGTCGGCCCAGTAGTAGGAGTCCCCGCCGACGCCGTAGCGGGCGAGGTCGGCCTGGTCGGCGGGGTCGTAGGTGCCCGGCTCCACGCGGAAGTAGCCGTTGAAGTTCTCCTCGCAGGTCAGGTAGGTGCCCCACGGGGTCTCGCCGTTGCCGCAGTTGTTGACCGTGCCCAGCGGCGTGCGGCCGGCCGGGTCGGCGGCGGTGCGCAGCAGCTGGCTGCCCGCGGCCGGACCCGAGAAGGCCATCGGCGTGGTCGCGGTGATCCGCCGGTTGAGCGGCGAGCGGACGACGGTCCAGCCGTTGCGGCCCTGCCGGCGCACCTCGACGACGCTCACGCCGTGCGCGTTCTGCGACTTGCGCACCATCTCGGCGGTGTACTGGGCGCGCGGCGGCCGGGTGCTGGTCCCGGTCTGCAGGTAGTTCTCGTCGGTGTACTCGTGGTTGAGCACGAGCACGCCGTGCTGGTTGCCGGCGGCGGCCGGGCGCACCGGGAAGTAGGTCATGCCGTCGTGGTGGGTGCCCACCTGCTGGGCCTGTTCGTCGGCGGTGTTGCCGCCGGCGGTCGGCAGGCCGGGCCGGAACGCCGGGAAGGAGCCGGTGATCGGCGTCCCCCACGGGATGAAGGGGACGGCCGTGTAGCCCGGCGGCACGACGACCTCGTCGGCGGTGCTCGGCGCGATCGCCTGGAAGCCCAGCACGGGGCCGGCGGGCGCGGGCGCACCGGGGGTGCCGCCGGGAGCGGCGGAGGCGGCCGGCGTCCGGACGAGCGAGGAGGTGAGGAACCCGGCGGCGGCCAGCATGCCGCCGGCGATCACCGACCGGCGGGACAGCCGGGCCTCGGCCACGGCCCAGAAGGGTCGCTCGGTCGTCGGGTTGGACGAGGTGTCGTCCGGGTCGTCGCTGACGTCGAGCCCCACCTCCGCGGGGAGCTCGTCGGGCACGTCGGCGGGACGCTCGGGCGTCAGGGTCATGAGAGGGCTGCTCCGGACTCGGGTGTGCGGGTCGGCGGGGACGCTAGGAGCGCCGCGCGACGTCCCGCCGTCCCCGCGGTGACCAGCCGGGGAACGTGTGGGTCACCGCCCGTTCACCCGGCTGTGCTCACTCCGTGACGGGGAGTACCAACAGCCGCAGCAGCCGGTCGGCCTCGGCGGCGGGGTCCTCGGTCAGCCCGGTGTGCACCGGCCCGGGCTGGACGACGGTGCTGCGCGGGGCGGTGAGCCAGCGGAAGCGCGAGCCCAGCGCCTCCCGGCCGGCGGCGCCCGCGGCGGGGTCGGCGGCGCACACGTCCGCGGCGGCCTGCAGCGCCTGGCCGATGGCGTCGGGGTCGGCGGTCGGGTCCAGCGCCCGCAGCCGGTCGACGTCGAGGTGCACGCGGCTGCCGAGGTAGTCGCGCTGCCGGCAGTAGACGAGGACGCCGGCGTTGAGCGACTCGCCCCGCTCGACCCGCGGCACCACGCGCAGCACGGCGTACTCGAAGGTCTCGCGGCTCACCGCTGCGTGACCCCCTCGGGCGGGGGCGGGCCCAGCCAGGCGGGCCGGTTCTCCCCGCGCGGCGCCCGCCGGCGCGACCCGCCCGCGGCGGCCGCGGCCACCACCCCGGGCAGCCACGCGTCCCGTGCGGCCAGGCGCGCCAGCAGCTGGGCGACGTAGCGCTCGCGGACGTCGTCGGGGGCCTCCCCGGGCTCGGGGCCCTCGAGCCAGTCGTCGGGCACCTGGCGCAGGACCTCCTCCAGCAGCGGGCGGGTGACCCGGCCGGCGAGCGCCGCATCGGCCGCGCGGACGTCGGGCGAGCACTCGAGGAGCGCGTGCTGCGCGGCGTCGTAGGGACGGGCGACGGCGGCCGGCGCGCCGGGCCAGTGGTGGTGGAAGGTCAGCGCGGCGCCGTGGTCGATCAGCTGCAGCCGCCCGTGCCAGAACAGCATGTTCGGGTTGCGCCACGACCGGTCGACGTTGCCCACCAGCGCGTCGAACCACAGCACCCGCCCGGCCTGCTCGGAGCCCACCGAGCCGGCGCCGGCCTCGAAGTCCAGCGCTCCGGGCAGGTAGTCCAGGCCCAGGTTGGGGCCGGCCGAGCGCTGCAGCAGCTCCTGCACCTCGGGGTCGGGCTCGCCCACGGCCAGCTCCGGCGCGACGTCCACGGTGACCAGCGCGGGCACCGGGAGGGCCAGCGCGCGGGCGAGCTCGCCGCAGACCACCTCGGCGACCAGCACCCGCACGCCCTGGCCGGCGGCGCGCCACTTGACCACGTAGGTGCCCAGGTCGTCGGCCTCCATGAGCCCGGGCAGCGAGCCACCCTCGCGCAGCGGGGTGACGTAGCGGGTGGCGGTGACGGCGGGCAGCACAGTGCCGGTCAACCTACGCCGGTCCACACTGCACACATGGGCCTGTTCCGGGCCGCGTCGCCCGAGGGCCTCCGCGACGCGCCGCTCACCTACGCCGAGGTCGGGGCCACGCGGGACGCCGAGCTGCCGGCCGGCTACCTGCACGGCGAGTGGTGCGAGACGGTCGGCGCGGGCCGGGACACGTTCGAGCGGGTGGCGGCGGCGGTCTTCGACTGGACGCCGCAGCGCAGCGTGGGGCTGCGGGTGCGGGCGAGCGGGCCGGCGGGCGAGGTCGGCACCGTCGTCGTCCTCACCGCGGGGCTGTCGCGGCTGGGCTACGACATCCCCTGCCGGGTGGTGTGGGCGTCGACCACCGGGGACGAGCGCGGCTTCGCCTACGGCACCCTGCCCGGGCACCCGGAGAGCGGCGAGGAGTGCTTCACCGTGCGGCTGGCCGAGGGCGGCGACGTCGTCGTCTCGATCCGGGTGTTCTCCCGGCTGGCCACGCCGGCCGCCCGCGCCGTCCCCCCGGTCAGCCGGTTCGTGCAGGGCCTGGCCACCCGCCGCTACCTGTCCGCCCTGCGCCGGGCCGCCCGCGGCCGATGACTCGCGGCCGATGACTTCCATGTCCCCGGCCGGTCGGCAGGAGATGGGACTGGTGCAGGACGTGGCGCAGGTGGTGGGCCGCGCGGTGGCCGCCGGGGCGGTGCCGGGCGCGGCCTGGTGGGTGGCCCGCGACGGCGAGGTCGCCCGCGGAGCCGCCGGCACGCACACCCCCGGCGGGGACGACGCGGTCACCCCCGACACCGTCTTCCGCATCGCCTCGGTCACCAAGCCGGTGGTCGCGGCCGCCGCCCTCACCCTGGTCGACGACGGCACGCTGGGCCTCGACGACCCGGTCGACGCCCACCTGCCCGAGCTGGCCGGCCTCCGCGTGCTGGCCGACCCCGCCGACGCGGGCGCGGGGACGGTGTCGGCCCGGCGGCCGATCACCGTCCGCGACGTGCTGACCTTCCGTCTGGGTACCGGCCTGGACTTCACCGCCCCCTGGCCGACGCCGACCGTGGCCGCGCTGGGCGAGGCAGGACTGCCGGCCGGTCCCCCGGCACCGCAGGCCGCGCCGCCCCCGGACGAGTGGCTGCGCCGGCTGGCCTCGGTGCCGCTGGCGTACCAGCCCGGGGAGCGCTGGCTCTACCACACCGGCGCGAGCGTGCTGGGCGTGCTGGTGTCCCGCGCCGCGGGCCGCCCGCTGCCCGAGGTGCTCGGCGAGCGGGTGCTGGCGCCGCTGGGGATGACCAGCACCGGCTTCGGCGTCCCCGACGGCGCCCGGGACCGCCTCGGGCCGCACTGGACACCGCCGGGCGACGACGGCCGGCGCGGGCTCTACGACCCGCCCGACGGCCAGTGGGCCTCCCCGCCGTCCTTCCCCGACGGCGGGGACGGGCTGGTCTCCACCGTCGACGACCTCGCCGCCCTCGCCGCGGTGCTGCTGGCGGGCGGCCAGACGCCGAACGGGCGGCGGGTGCTCGCCGAGCACACCGTCGCCGCCATGCTCACCGAGCAGGCCGGCCCGGTCGACGCCGAGGGCGGCGGCTGGGGGCTGGGCATCGGCGTGCGCCGGGAGGACGAGCCGCAGGGCCGGCACGCCGGCTCCTTCGGCTGGGACGGCGGGCTGGGCGGCTCCTGGTGGACCGACCCGGTCACCGGGACGACGGCGGTGCTGCTGACCAACCAGATGTGGTCCTCACCCACTCCACCGGCGGTGTTCGACGACGTCCGCGCGGTCGCCTTCGGTCCGCGCTAGACGTCGCGCCGCTCGAGCAGCACGGCACCGGCGACCCACGCTGCGGCGGCCCACGCCCCGGCCACCGCCAGGCCCACCGGCCAGCTCGTGGGGACGGCGAGGAACGCGTCCTCCCCCACCCGCAGCGCGGGCATCGCCTGCGACAGCAGCTCGGCGGTGCGCCCGCCGGCCAGCGCCAGCGCCGGCGGGGCGACGAACACCAGCGCGATGCCGAGCCCGAGCGCCCCGGCGGTGGAGCGCAGCACCGCGCCCAGGCCGGTGGCCAGCACGGTGACCAGCACCGCCCCGGCCACCTGCAGGCCGGCCGGGCGGAGCACGTCCGGGTCGGTGGACGACACGCCGCCGGGCACCGCGACCAGCACCCGCGCGGCCAGCACGCACCCGGCCACCAGCAGCGCGGTGGTCAGCGCCGTCCAGCCCGCGACGACGGCGGTCTTGGCCGCCAGCAGCCGCGTCCGGCGCGGCACCGCCACCAGCGAGGCCAGCGCCATGCCGCTGGCGGACTCCGCGGTCACCGCCAGCACCCCGAGGACGACGAGCACCACCTGCCCGAAGGCGAAGCCGGTGAGCACCACCCCGACGGCGTTGTCGGCGGTGGGCGCGCTGGTGGTGGTCCCGGCGGCCAGCCAGGCGAAGGCGCCCACGACCAGCACGTACACGGCAGCGCACCACCACGTCGAGCGCAGCGTCCGCAGCTTGGTCTGCTCGCTGCGCAGCACCGCGGTCAGCGCGACGCTCACGCCGCCCCTGCCCGGTACTCGACGTCCTCGCCGGTGAGCGCCAGGTAGGCGGCCTCCAGCGAGGCCACCACCGTGGTCAGCTCGTGCACCGGCGCCGCGGCGGCGAAGGCGACGTCGCCGACGGCCGCGGCGTCGAGACCGGCCACCCGCAGCGAGCCGTCGGCCTCCCCGGACACCACGGCACCGGCCCGGTGCAGCGCGGCGGCCAGCTGCGGCGCCCGGGGGCTGCGGACCCGCACCGCGGCGCCACGGCCCAGCAGGTCGGCCATGGCGACGTCGGCCAGCAGCCGGCCACGGCCGAGGACGACCAGGTGGTCGGCGGTGTCCTCCATCTCGCTCATGAGGTGGCTGGACACCAGCACGGTGCGGCCCTCGCCGGCGAGGTCGCGCAGCAGCCCGCGCACCCACCGGATGCCCTCGGGGTCCAGGCCGTTGACCGGCTCGTCGAGCAGCAGCACCTCGGGGTCGCCGAGCAGCGCCACGGCGATGCCCAGCCGCTGGCCCATGCCGAGGGAGAAGCCGCGGACCCGCTCGTGCGCCACGGCGCCGAGCCCCACGAGCTCGACGACGTCGTCGACTCGGGACGCGGGCAGCCCGTTGCTCTGCGCCAGCGCGAGCAGGTGGGCGTACGCGGTGCGGCCGGGGTGGCGGGCCCGCGGGTCGACCAGCGCGCCCACCCGCCGCATCGGGACGTCGAGCTCCCGGTAGGGCACGCCGAGGACGGTCGCGGTGCCCGCGGTGGGCCGGGTCAGGCCCAGGACGCAGCGCATCGTCGTCGTCTTGCCCGAGCCGTTGGGCCCGAGGAAGCCGGTGACCCGGCCCGGGGAGACGGTGAAGGACACGTCGTCGACGGCGACGCGGGTGCGATAGCGCTTGGTCAGCCCGTCGACCCTGATCACGCCGACAGTCTGGCCACCGGAGGCGCCCGGCCCGCGCAGGCTCGGCGCGCGTCCTCACTCCTCGGCGGCGGCCGCGGCCCGCTCCCGCTGCAGCAGCTCCTTGCTGCGCACCAGGCGCAGGAGCGTGACGACCAGCAGCCCGCCGGCCATGTTGAGCAGCGTCACGTACCAGAACCAGGCGAGCCACTCGCCGTAGCCGAAGGGCGCCGTGCCGGTGTGGATGGCGCCGAAGGCCAGCAGCGAGTCCAGGACCGAGTGGAAGAGCTGCAGCCCGGCGAGGACGAACGCGCCCGCCACCGCGGCCACGATCTTCGCGCCGTCGGCGGCGGTGCCGTTCTGCATGCGGGTCATCAGCGTGATGACGACGCCGCCGAGGAAGGCCAGGCACACCGCGCGCAGGTCCAGCGGCGACTCGACGAAGTGCCGCGCCGACTCGACCAGCGTGGGTCCCAGCTCGGGGAAGCCGTGCGCGACCAGCCACATGAACAGCCACCCGCCGACCAGGTTGGCCACCAGGGTCCCCGACCACAGCCGGGGGGGGGGGGGGGGGGGGGGGGGGGGGGGGGGGGGGGGGGGGGGGGGGGGGGGGGGGGGGGGGGGGGGCGGCGGGCGGGGGGGGGCGCGGCGCGC
>NZ_JBJGYY010000021.1:0-85717 GCF_054050235.1 Geodermatophilus sp. SYSU D00696
CGGCGTCGTCGCGGACCAGCGTGGAGTTGGCCCACGTCAGCGGCTCCTCCAGCGAGGAGGAGAACACCACCTTGGGCGCTCGGGTGAGCTCGTCGACGGACGCCTCTTCCTCGGACCGGAACTCGTCTTGACCATCCGGGACCTCGCCGGCGGCGAAGCCCGACATGAGGCGGTAGGTGTTCGCTCCCATCAGGTAGGTGACCTCGGGCTGCTCACCGAGCCATGCGAGGTCATCGTCGTCAGTCACAACGGGCCGTGCTGGAAGTTCCGCCGGTCGACCTGGGACTGAGCCGGAGCTCTGGTCGCCCGGAGCGGCCGACTTAAGGCACACGTCGGTGGAGCGGGAGATCGTCGGGACGCAGGAGTGACGCGATGGGGGACGGCTGTGCCGAGGCGCAGGTGGGTCTCGGCGTTCCTCTACACGGTTCAGGATTCGATGCGTCTCCCATCCTCGCTTCGCCGACCATTGGATGCGCAGGGTGAGAGACGCGCCCCGTTCACCGGGGTGCCGCTGTGACCCGTGTTCCGGGCCGCAGAACGGTGCCAGGGTTGCGTCCTCATGCCAGGTCCTGCGGGACCCCGCGGGGCCGATGCACCGCTCACAAGAAGGTGGCCACCATGGCAGCTGGCACCGAAGCCGCGGGGATCCCGGCCTGGATGCGCACCTACGTCGAGGCATGGAACAGCCACGACCCGGCCAAGGTCCTTGCCTGCATGACCGAGGACGTCCTCCGGGACGACAAGGGACTGGGCGAACGCCTGGAAGGGGCCGATGCCGTCCGCCAGTCGATCGTGGACGCGGCGGAGAAGTTCTCCAGCGACTACCGCATCGATCTTGGTGAGCTCATCCTCGCGACTGATGAGATGTACGCCGCCGAGTGGACGATGTCGGGCACCAACGACCGGGAGGACAAGGCGCGAGGCCTGCCGAGCACCGGCCGCCAGTTCCGCATCCAGGGGCTGTCGATCGGGCGGCTGCGCGACGGGAAGGTGGCCGAGGAACGCCTGTACTACAACATGGCTGATTACCTCACTCAGGTCGGCCTGATGCCCCAAGCCCCCACGCCGGCCTCCGTCTGACTGCCGCGCGTCGGAGTCGTCCACCTGAGGAGGATCCCTCCCTGGATCAGGCGTCCCCAAAGCCGCCTGATCCGAAAATCCCCTGACCCCGGTCACGCCGCTGGGTTGAGGCTGACGGCGTAGCCGAGGGCCTGGAGCTCGCGAACGTGCTGGCGTACTCGGCGTTCGGGGTTGGTGCGGGAGGCGTAATAGTCCGGGCCGAGGTCGATGAAGTGCGCCTGCTCGTCGGATAGCAGCGCCCAAACGATGACCAGGATCGAGCGGCCGACCGCGACGATCGCTCGCTTCTTGCCCCGCCGCCGGGCGATGCGTCGGTAGCGCTCGCCGAGGAAGGTGTTGGTGCGGCCGGCGCTGACCGCGGCCTCACCGGCCACCCGCGCCAGGTAGCGGTTGCCCTTGCCGGTGCCGGCGTTGCCTTCGGTCGGCCGGCGGACTCGCTCACTCCCGGAGCGAACCGAGCCCACGAGGTGAGGTGTGCCGGGGTGGGAAAGCGGGTCATGTCGGTGCCGATCTCGGCCAGGATCATCTGCGCCGCCACCGGCCCCACTCCGGGGATCGAATCCAGCTTGGCCACCGCGGGCGCCAGCTCCCCGATCTGCTCCTCGATGCGGGCTTGCACGGTGGCGATGTCGGCGGTGACCGCGTCCACCCGCTGCAGCATCTGGCTGAGCAGGAAGGCGTGGTGGGCGGTGAACCGGCCGGTCAGCGCCTCGGTGAGCCGCGCCGACTTCGACCGCAGACTGCCCCGCGCCAGCGCCGCGAGCACCGCCGGATCGCGCTCGCCGGCGATCAGCGCGGCCATCATCGCCCGCGCCGAGGCGCCGAAGGGGTCACTGACCACGGCCGTCAGCTTGATCAGCGCGTCCTCGAGCAGCTTCTCCACCCGCTGCTTCTCCGCGGTGCGCACCGCCAGCAGATCAACCCGGTAGCGGGTCAGATCGCGCAGCTCCCGGATCGCCGGCGGTGGCACGAAGCTCGGGCGCAGCATCTGCCGCTCGGCGACCTTGCACAGCCACACCGCATCCAGCCGATCCGTCTTGGGCCGGCCGGGCAAGTGCTTGACGTCATGGGCGTTGACCAGCCAGGCCTCGAAGCGGTCCTCCAGCAGATAGAACGGCGCCCGCCAGTAGTCGCTGGTCGCCTCCATCACCACCCGGGTCACCCCGAGCTCGGCCAGCCAGTCACCGAGCGCCAGCAGCTCCGAGGTCATCGTGGAGACGGTGCGGACCTCCTGCATCCGCTGACGGCCCGGACCGGGCACCCGAGCGCAGCACACCACCTCGGCCTTGCTCACATCCAACGCCGCCACCCGCTCGATCACCTCGGGTTCGTCGGTCTCGACCTGCATCGCCCTCGCCTCCGTCATCTCGAACGGAACCTGGGGCGGCCACCCGTAGGAGCTGCAGGGAACGGCGAATCTGATCCTCGTGCTCGAAGCACACGAAACGGCCCACAGCACAACTCCCGGCGCCCGACTTCAGAACGGCCTCGACGACCAGGCGACTACGACGTCAACGGGTGGCCGCAGACCATTCTCGGCGCGGAACGACGCTCCCCGACAGGGGTCGACGGGACTTCAGAGATGGCGGTCGTGGCGCCGGCGACCGGCGGAACAGGCCCTAATAGGGCGGCGGGGTGGTGGCGGCGGTGAGCCCGGTGGGTGTGGTGACGGTGAGGGTGCCGTCGGGGGCGAGGGTGTGGGTCCAGCCGGGGGCCTGGTGCTTGCCGCGGTGGTGGCCGGTGCAGTAGCCGGTGAGGTTGGCCGCGGTGGTGGGTCCGGCCGGCCAGGGGGTGGCGTGGTCGAGCTCGCCGGCGCGGGGGACGGGGCGGCGGCAGCCGGGGAAGCGGCAGCGGCGGTCGCGGGCGCGGACGTGCCGGTCGAGGGCGGCGCTGGGCCGGTAGCCGGGGCTGGCGGCAGGGGCGCCGAGCCCGGTGCCGGTGCGGGCGGCGCGGTGCAGGGCGGGCAGGTCGGTGAGGGCCAGCAGCGCGCCGCCGGCCGCGTGGGTGAGCGCGATGCGGGGCCGGTCGGTCAGCCCGCCCCCGGCGGTGGCGGCGAGCAGGGCGGCGAGGTCGGCGCAGGCCTGCTCGGTGGCTGCGGCCAGCTGGGTGAGGACGTCGGGGGCGGCGGTGACCCGGCCGGCGGGGCTCGCCGCCCAGGTGGCCTCGTCGGTGGCGTCGGCGCGTTCGGCGGTGGCCACCGTCCGGCGGGCGTGGCCCAGAGCGCGCTCGAGCCGGAGCAGGGCAGCACTGGCGTCGTCGACGGCCCGATCGGCGCGGGCCCACCAGCCATCGGGGCATGAGGTGTCACCCGGGACGGTCGTGTGGTCCGCGTCGGGCGGGACGCGCGGCGGTGGATCCTCGCCGGGATCCGGTGGCGGGTCATCGTCGACGTAGCAGGGTGGCGGCTTGGCGTCGAACTCCCCGGCCAGGATGCGGCGCTCCATCTCCTCCGACCACAGCGCGAAGTCCTCGTCCTCGCTCAGGACCGCGCGCGCCGGCCCGCCGGGAGGAGCCGTGCCGGTCGGCTCGGCGCCGATGGACGCCTCGGCGGCCGGCTCGATGTCGGTCGCGGTGTCGGTCGCGGTGTCGGTCGCGGCAGGGCCGGTGATGGCGGTTGCGGCATGGACCGGATGGCCGGTGAGGGCGGCCAGCAGCGCCCGGACCAGCTCTGCGGGCACCACCTGCCCGTCGATCTCACACGCGGCGTCCCCGCCCAGCAGCGCGCCGACCGGGGCGACCACGGTCAGCGCCACCTGGACCGGCTGCAGGCCGGACTCGCCGGGGCGGAGCACCAGGTCCAGCAGGCAGTCGGCCATCCTCTGCCCCCGGGTGCGGCCATCGGCCGGATCGGCGGGCAGCGCGTCGGCGTGGGCGCCCAGGGTCGCGACGAGGGCGTGCGCCTCCGGGGTGGTCAGCAGCGCCGAGATCACGCTCATCCCGGCGGTGCGATCCGGGCGGACGGTGACGCCGCGCTGCTCGAGTGCCCTGTTCAGGTCGCGGGCGGCGTCGCGGGCGTTGTGCCGGGCGACCACGCGACGCACCCGGTCGCCGAGCTGCGCCGGGGTGGTCACCTGGTGCCGGGTGGCCCTCCAGGCGAGCAGTTCGGCCTCGATGCGGGCGCGCAGCGCGTCGTCGGCGATCGGGGCCACGTGCTCGAGCAGGCACCACAGGTGCCCGGCGTGCAGCAGCCCGGACTCCAGCGCATCGAGCACCCGGGGCAACCGGTGCACCAGGGTCAGCGACCGCGCCAGCTCCTCCTCGGCGCGTTGCACGGTGAGGTCCAGCGCGATCGACAACTCGTGCGCGGCCCACTCGCTGACCGGCCGCAGCACCTCGGTTCGGGCCGCCCACCGGTCGGCCGACATCGCTCCCGGCGAGCCTTGCGGCCGGTCGGCCGACGACGGCCGGGATGCGGCGAACGCGGCCACCGCCCGGGCCCGAAGCGCGATCTGCCGGGCGATCTCCCGGTCGGCGGCCTGCACCGCACCCAGCGGCCCCGACGCCCACCCCACCGTGGGCTCGTCGACCCCCACCGCTTCCGTCACGTTTTCGATCATATGTTCGAACCAGTGGCTGAGCAAGTCCCGGGGAGGGTGGATCAGCAGGTCAGACGTCTGGGCCTGTGCGGCCACGGCGCGCGGCGGCACTCGGCTGCGGCCCCAGTCGGAGTGACGAAACCCGGAGCGGGCAGGGGCCGCTCAGTCCGGACGGCGGTTCGGGACGTTGGCCGGGTCGCCGGCCGGGTCGTGCTCGCGGCCGCCCGTGGGGGACAGCAGCGGTCCCGGCGCGCCCTCGCCGCGGCCGAGGGCCGTGACGAACTGGCGCAGCACGTCGTCGCCGCGGTGGGCCGGCTGCCAGTCCAGCTGCGTGCGCGCGCGGGTGGTGTCGAGCACCGGCGACCGGAGGCCCAGGTCGAGCCAGCCGGGCTCGGTGGGGACGACGTGCGCGCGGAAGGCAGCCGTCAGCCCGGTCCGGACCAGCACCGCCGGGACGGGGATCCGTGTGGTGCCCAGCGCGCGGGCGATCCCGTCGGCGTCGAGCGCCGGGTCGGCGGAGACGTTGAACGGCCCGGGGACGCGCCGGTCGAGCATGCGGGTGATCGCGTCGGCGAGGTCGTCGGCGTGGACGAAGCCGACCCGCAGCGACGGCAGGGGCAGGGGCAGGACGGACGCGATCTGCCCGGGCACCAGGCGCACCGCGCCGAACACCAGCGGACCGAGGAAGTAGCGGCCGATCTCGCTGGCCGCCTCAGGCTGGAGCACCAGCGTCGGCCGGACGACGGTCAGCGTGACGTCGGACCGCCGGCCGACGACCTCGCGCACGACCCGCTCGGCCTCGGACTTCTGCCGGCTGTACTGCGAGCTCGGGATGCCGGTCACCGGCCAGTCCTCGGTGACCGGACGGTCGCCGCCGCCCGCCGCGTAGGCGCCCAGCGAGGACATGTGCACCACGTGCTGCACCCCGGCGGCCACCGCGGCGCGCATGACCCGGCGGGTGCCGTCGACGTTGGCCTTCCGCAGCTCGTCGGACCGCCGCCCCGGCTGCAGCACCCAGGCCAGGTGGACGACGGCGTCGACGTCCTCGAGCAGGTTGGTCAGCGCCTGCTCGCTGCCGGTGTCCCCGAGGTCGGCGGTGTACCAGGTGACCGACGAGTACGGCTCGCGGTCCGGCGGCTCCCGGCGGGCCAGCCCGCGGACCTCGGCCACGCCGCTGCCGGGAGCGGTCAGCCGCCGCAGCAGCGCGGTGCCGACGTTGCCGCTCGCGCCGGTGACGGCGACCTTGAGGCCCTGCAGATGCGCCTGGGGGAGCTCAGCCATGTCCCGCCGCTACCCCCGGTGGCCGTGCGCAACCCGACGGGGTGCGTCACATCAGCGCACCGCGGGCGCCGGCACCGCGTCCGGCGCCGCGAGCTCCTCGTCCCGCGGGCGCAGCCCGAGCGAGACCACGGCGATGAGGAGCAGCGCGGCCGCCCCGGCGAGGAACCCGGCCGGCAGGCCGGCGGCGTCGGCCAGGCGGGGCAGCAGCAGGCTGCCGAGGCCGCCACCGACCATGAGCGCGAGCGACTTGGCCGAGACCGTCGTCGACCGCTGGGCGGCGCTCACCTGTTCGTGCAGCAGTGCCTGGCGCAGCGGCCAGCCGGCGCCGTTGGCCAGGTAGAAGACGACGAACGCGGCGGCGGCGACCGCCACGTGCCCGGCCACCGCGACCGCGGCGACGGCGAGCGCGCCGAGCACCGCGGTGACCAGGCTGGCCCAGGCCACCGAGCCCCGGGCGAGCCGGCGGACGGCCGGTGCCAGCAGGGCGCCCAGCCCGGCGGCGGCGAACGAGACGGCCATGACCACCCCGTACACCGCTGCCCCGCGGTCGAGGCCGCCGCCGAGCTCGGCGAACCACAGCGGGCCCAGCACCTCGAGGGTGGTCAGCGCGGTGCCGGTCAGGAACGAGATGGCCAGCAGCCGGCGCAGGACGCGGTGCCGCGCGGCCAGCCGCACGGTGTCGCGGACCACCACGGGCACCTCCCGGACCCCGCCGGCCAGGGCGTGCAGCCCGCCCGACGTCGCCGTCGGCAGGGGGACGACGAGCGCGAGGACGGCGACCACCGACACCGCGACCAGCGCCGCAGCCAGGAGCAGCGGCAGCACGAGCGCGGCGCTGCCCCGGCCCTCGGCCAGCAGCGGCAGCGCCCCGCCGAGCGCGGCGCCCAGGGCCAGCCCCAGGCCGTCGGCGGCGCCGGCTCGCGACAGGCCCGACGCCGGGTCGGCGTCGGGGTCCGCGGCGTGCACGGTGTCGACGTACCAGGCCTCCAGCGGGCCGGAGTCCAGTGCCCGCGACGCGCCCTGCAGCCCCCACGCCAGGGCGAACAGCGGCACGGTGTCCGCGGCGGCCATCGTGAGCAGCGACGCGATGCCCAGCAGCCCGGACAGGACCAGGACCGGCCGGTGCCCGATCGCGTCGGCGAGCCCGCCGGTCGGCAGCTCCAGCAGCAGCGTGACCACCGAGTAGACGGCCAGCACCAGCCCGATGTCGGCGGGGGAGAGCCCGCGCGACGAGGCCAGCAGCACCGTGACCGGCGCCGAGATGCCGACCGGCAGCCAGCGCAGCGCGGTGAGCCCGACGAACCGCCGGCCGGCCGAGCGCACCGACAGCGGGGCCCTCACGCCGGGTCCTCGGTCAGCGGGAACAGGTCGAGCAGGACGTGCACGAGCGGCTCGCCCGGCTCCTCGCGCTCGGCGCGCCAGCGCGCCAGCACCCCGTTGAGCTCCTCGGTCAGCTCCCGGACGGCGGCGGGGGACAGGCGCAGCGCCCAGTCGTTGAGCGAGACGGCGTCGCGCCAGACGTCGTCCAGCGACTCCCGCTGCTCGGCGTGCGCGGCGAGCACACGCCGCTGCCGCCCCAGCGACTGGTGGGTGAGCTCCTCGAGGACCTCACGGCCGCCGGGCTGGTCGACGAGGTCCTCGGTGCGCCAGCGGGTGCTGCGGTGCCGGGCCCGCCACCAGCGCTCCCGCGCGGTCCCCTCGCCGGCCACCTCCTCGACGAAGCCGAGGGCGGCGAGCTGGCGCAGGTGGTAGCTGGTGGTGCCGCTGCTCTCACCCAGCCGCTGTCCCAGCCGGGAGGCCGTCGACGGGCCCTCCGAGCGCAGCAGGGCGAGCAGGCCGGTGCGCAGCGGGTGGGCCAGCGCGCGCAGCGTCCGCGGGTCGGTGACGTCGACGACGGCTTCGGGCGGGAGCTCGGGCACGCCCCCAGACTAGGATGCAGAGAACTCTTTGCAAAGAGATCTCTGCATCTTGTCGGTCACCCGTCGGAGTCCTCGCCGTCGGTGGCGTCCTCGACCTCCTGCTCGGCCTCGTCCACGCCTTCCTCGACGTTCTGCTCCACCTCGTCGTCGACGACGTCGGAGCCGCAGGCGGCGGTGACCGGCGAGAGGGCGAGCGCGAGGCCGACGGCGGCCAGGCGCCAGCGGCGGCGGGGGGTGGTGGTCGACATGGCTGCTCCTCCTGTTCCGGAACGTTCCCGGGAGGGGTGCCCGCCCGGGCGGTCGTCCATGCCCCGCGCCCCCGGGGTCACCGCATGAGGGGACAGCTCGAGGTCGTGGAGGCGTGGCCGGCGCCCGACCTGAATCGTCGGTCCCGGGTGGTCAGCGGGCGGCGCCGACCGCCGTCCGGACGTGCTCGACCACCAGCTCGGCGGTGCGCTCGGCGGCCAGCTCCGGGATCCAGTGCGGCACGCCGTCGAGCACCTCGAGCCGGTAGGGCCCGGTGACGTGGCGGCGGGTCATGGCGGTGGCGGCCGGCCCGAGGAAGGCGTCGCCGGTGCTCCACACGTGCAGGGTCGGCACGGACACCCGCCCGACGCCGTCCCGCGCGGCGAGCGGGATGGCCCGGTACCAGCCGAGCGCGGCCGAGAGCGCGCCCGGCTCGCGCATCCGGTCGACGTAGCGGGCGACGGCGTCGGAGGGCAGGCCGCCGTTCTCGAGGACGCCGCGCAGCGCGGCGCCGTCGCGGGTGAGCAGCAGCCGCTCGGGCACCACCGGCACCTGGAAGGCGGCCATGTACGACGAGCGCAGCCCCTGGTCGCTGGTGAGCACCGCCCGGCCGGCCGCGGCCGGGTGCGGGGTGGACAGCGCCGTCAGCGTGCGCACCCGGTCGGGGTGCCAGGCGCCCAGCGCCCAGGCCACGGCGCCGCCCCAGTCGTGGCCGACGACGTGTGCGCTCTCCAGCCCGGCGGCGTCGAGCAGCGCCAGGACGTCGCCGGTGACCGCGCGCAGCCGATAGGAACCGCGCCCGCGCGGCCGGGCGCCGGGGCTGTAGCCGCGCTGGTCGAGCGCGAGGGTGCGCAGGCCGGCGTCGTGCAGCAGCGGCGCCATCCGGTCGAAGGCCGTGCAGTCCTGGGGGAAGCCGTGGAGGAGCACCACGGGCTCGCCGTCGGGCGGGCCCCCGTCCTGGACGTCGAAGGTGAGGCCGTCGTTCTGGAACTGCCGCATGCCCCTCTCCTGCCCGGGGGAGGTGTGCCGGAACCGCGCACCGGGGGAGGATGGGACGGTGACGGTGACCGCAGCGGAGCTGATCGTGCTCGTCGACGACGACGGGACGCCCATCGGCACCATGCCCAAGCCGCTGGTGCACCACGGCGAGACGCCGCTGCACCGGGCCTTCTCGGCCTACCTGTTCGCCGACGACGGCCGGCTGCTGGTCACCCGCCGCGCGGCGGACAAGCAGACCTTCCCGGGCATGTGGACCAACACCGTCTGCGGCCACCCCGGCCCCGGGGAGGACGACGCCGCCGCGATCGCCCGCCGGGCGTCCCAGGAGCTCGGGCTGCAGGTGGCCGACCTGCGCCCGGCGCTGCCCGGGTACCGCTACCGCGCCGAGTTCCGCGGCGTGGTGGAGAACGAGGTCTGCCCGGTCTACCTCGGCCGCTACACCGGCACGCCCGACCCCGACCCCCGCGAGGTGGGGGAGTGGGAGCTGCTCGGGTGGGGCGAGTTCCGGCGCCGGCAGGAGGAGTCCGAGCGCGACGCCTGGTCCCCGTGGTGCCGCGAGCAGGCCCGGCTCATCGAGCAGGCGGGCCTCGTCGCGGCGTCGTAGTCGGCGGGCCACGGAGCGTAGCGGGCACGCGAGCGGGCGGGTGTCGCTGACCGGGACGCGCCGGGACCCCCTCCTAGCGTCCGGCGCGTGGACCGCCGGGGCTTCCTGTACCTGCTCGCCGCCGGGCTCACGGGTGCCGCGGTGGGGCGCGGCGCGGCCGGTCTCGACCTCGCGCAGCCCGCTCCCGCGCCCGCGCGGACGCCGGCCCCGGCGACCCCCACCGGCCCGGGCGGCATCGTCGCCGTCCCCGCTCCGCACGGCGTGGTCGAGGAGCTGCCCGGCACCGGCCCGCAGATCGCGCTGACCATCGACGACGGCAGCAACGGCGAGGTGGTCGCCGCCATGGTCACCCTCTGCCGCGAGACCGGCACCCGGCTGACGTTCTTCCCCAACTGCTCCTACCGGACGTGGGGCGACAACGCCCGCGACCTGTGGCCGCTCATCGAGTCCGGGCAGGTCGCCTTCGGCAACCACACCTGGTCGCACCCGGACCTGACCACCGTCTCCGACGCCGACGTCGCCGAGGAGCTGCGCCGCAACCAGGACGCCATGCGCCGCACCCTCGGCGTCGCGGAGACGCCGTTCTGGCGGCCGCCCTTCGGCTCGCACGACGAGCGGGTCGACGCCATCGCCGCCGACGTCGGCCACCCGACGACGGTCATGTGGAACGGCACCTTCGACGACGGCCAGGTGGTCTCCGCCGAGGGGCTGATGGCCGCCGCTCACCAGTGGTTCGCGGCGCGGGCGATCATCGTCGGCCACGCCAACCAGCCGGCGATCACCACCGTGTTCGACCAGCTGCTGGCCCTCGTCGAGAGCCGGCAGCTGGTGACGGTCACCCTCGCCGACGCCTGGTCCGCCCCGGCCTGACCCGCTCCGACCTGCGGGCGGGGCCGACCTCCGCGAGAGTGGCCGGGGACGCGAGACGTGATCACGGCCGACCGGCCGGAGGACGGAGGAACGGGTGGCAGGGGAGCTCAAGGGCCGCGTGGCGCTGGTCACCGGCGGGGCGAGCGGGCTGGGCCGGGCGACGTGCGTGTCGCTGGCCGAGGCCGGCGCGCACGTCGTCGTCGCCGACATCGACGCCGACCGCAGCGCGCGGACCCGCGAGCTGGTCACCGACGCCGGGGGCAGCGCCGACGTCGTCGCCCTCGACGTGACCGACGACGCCGCCCGCCGGGCGGTGGTGGCGCAGCTGTTCGAGCAGCACGGCGACGCCTTCGACGTGCTGGTCAACGTGGCCGGCATCGACCGTCCGGGCTACGTCACCGACATCGACCTCGACGACTACCGCCGGGTCATGGCCGTCAACTGCGAGGGCCCGGTCTTCCTGACCAGCGAGTTCGTCAAGCGGGTCCAGCACCTGCCCGAGGGCCGCACCGCCGACGTGGTGCACGTCGTGTCGCTGTCGGCGATCACCTCGGGCAGCGGCGCGATCGCCTACAACGGCTCCAAGGCCGGCTTCCTCAACGCCACCCGCTGCATCCAGCGCGAGCTGCGGGAGAAGGCCGTGCAGCTCCCCGACGGCGGCGAGCGGCCCTTCCCGTGCCGGGTGCAGGCGGTCATCCCCGCGGCGATGGACACCCCGATGATGGAGCAGTGGGGGATCCCGGGGCACCTGATGATGCCGCCGTCCGCGGTCGCCGACACGGTGCGCACGCTGCTGCTGCTGCACCCCTCGGCGTTCGTGCCGGAGATGCAGATCGTGCCGCGGCTCGAGCCGAACTTCCCCCGCTGAGGAGGGTCGAGCGATGACCGGACCGGACGACGTCCCCGACAGCGGCATGGCCTCCGGCAGCGACGCCGGCGAGCCCGGGGAGCGCCTCGGCAGGGGCGACCTGCGGCCCGACGAGGAGCAGCTGCTCGCCCAGCTCCAGCGGGGCGTCGACGACGCGGCCCCCGCGGGCGGTGACGCGGAGCTGCGGGCGGCCGAGGACGAGGTCCCGCTGCCCGCCGACGGCGGCACGCAGGACGACGGCCTGGAGGCCCGCTTCTCCGACACCGACGGGGGCTGAACCGGCCCCGGACGTGCACCGTGCACTTCCGCGGAAGTGCGCGTCAGGAGCCGGTCAGGCGGACCGCGACCAGCGCGACGTCGTCCTCGGCGCCCTCGGGCACCAGCCGCTCGAGGACGCCGTCGCAGACCTCCTCGACCGGCCGGCCGCGCAGGTCGGCCAGGGCGTGGGCCAGCCGGTCGACGCCGTCGTCGAAGCCCTCGGCGCGGCGCTCGACCAGCCCGTCGGTGTAGAGCAGCAGCGTCGAGCCGGGCTCGAGGAGCACCTCGGAGTCGGTGCGGGTCATCCCGGGGTGCACGCCGAGGAGCAGGTCGGCCCGCCCGGCAGCGAGCACGCGGGCGCTGCCGTCGGGGCCGGCAACCAGCGGCGGCAGGTGCCCGGCGCTCGACCAGCGTAGCCGCGCGCCGCCGGCGGGCTCGAGCCGGGCGACGAGCACGGTGGCCATGGCGGCGAGGTCGAGCCCCTCGATCGCGGCGTCGAGCCGGGACAGAACCCGGGCGGGGCTGTCGCCGTTGTCGAACGCGATGCCCCGCAGCAGCCCGCGCAGCTGCGCCATGCAGGCGGCGGCCTGCACGTCGTGGCCGACGACGTCGCCGATGACCAGCATCGTGGCGCCGTCGGGCTGGTTGAACGCGTCGTACCAGTCGCCGCCGACCTGCGCCTCGCGGGTGGCGGGCACGTAGCGCACGCCCACCTCGACGCCGGCGGGCGACGGCGGCTCGGACAGCAGGCTGCGCTGCAGGGTCTCCGCGGCCCGCACGATGCTGCGGGAACGGGCGTAGAGGGCCTCGAGCAGGTGGCCGCGCAGCTCGCGGACCTCGGCGCGCTCCTGCGGTGTCCACGGGAACGAGCGGTCCCGGACGGTCTCCCGCCACCGGTCGAAGCTCTTGCGGGGGCTGAGCCGGACGTCGTCGCCCTCCCGCTGGGCGAGCGCCTTCTCGTGCGGGTCGCCGCCCCAGTCGACGTGCCGCACGGCCTCGCGCCGGTGCCACAGCACGTACTGTCCCTCCGGCAGGGGCAGGACGAGCACGCCGCAGGCGACGTCGACCGGGACGCCGAGTCCGGGCGCCTCCCGCTGCAGGGAGTCGGTGGCCACGACGTCGTCCCCGCGCGCCGCCGCCCAGCCCACCAGCCGCTCGACGACGGCGGCCGGCAGCTCCTCGCCGGCGCTCCCGGTGGCGTCCTGCAGCGCGACGGTGACGCCGTCGGCGGGCAGCACGTCGAGCAGGCTGGGCCTGCCCAGGAGGGTGTCGACGAGCGGGCGGTCCTCGTCGAGCGTCGCCGCGGTCAGCCAGGCCAGCGTGGAGCGCACCCGCAGCGCCCGGTGCACCTCCTCCTCGGCGGTGCGGTCGACCAGTCGCAGCGACAGCGTGGAGCCGAGGAACTCCGCCGCGGCGCGGGTGGCGAACGGCGGCTGGTGCGGGCCGGAGTAGTGGTGGCAGGCGATGAGCCCCCACAGCCGGCCGTCGCGCAGCAGCGAGATCGACATCGAGGCCCGCACGCCCATGTTGTGCAGGTACTCGAGGTGGATCGGGGAGACGCTGCGCAGCGTCGAGTACGTGAGGTCCAGCGGGCGGCCGGTGGCCGGGTGGGCGGCGGGCCGGATCGGGCTGGGGACGTAGTCGACGTCGCTGATCAGCCGCAGCCAGTTCTTCTCGTACAGGGCCCGGGCCTGGGCCGGGATGTCGGAGGCGGGGTAGTGCAGGCCGAGGAACGAGCCGAGGTGCCCCGCCCTGGCCTCGGCGACGACCTCGCCGTTGTAGTCGGCGTCGTAGCGGTAGACCATCACGCGGTCGAAGCCGGTCAGGTCGCGCACCGCCCGCGCGGTGGTGTCGTAGAGCTCCTGCAGCGTCGCCGCCCGGTTCAGCTCGGCGACCGTGCCGCGCACCGCCTGGTAGGTGTTCGGGAAGGAGAACGGCCGCGGCCCGCGCGCCGGCTCCAGCTCCACGACCAGGTTGGTCACCGGCGCGTCCCCGCCGGCCGGCTGCCCGTGCCCGTCGCGGGCGCCGGCCAGCACCGCCCGGTGCAGGATCGCGTCGACCGGCACCGGGTCGCCGTCGACGTCGAGGGTCACCTCCACCGGGTTGCGCTCGCGGAGGTCGCCGAACGCGCTGGCCGAGCGGACGACCGCCTCGGCCGGGGCGACGCCCAGGACGTCGGCCAGCGGCCGTCCGAGGGCGTCGGACCACGCGACCCCGGTCAGCCCGGCGAGGTTCTCGGAGGCCTGGACGACCACCAGGTCGGGCTCGCTCACGGCCAGCAGTGCCCCGCGCGGCTGGACGCTGCCCGGGACGTGGATCGGCTCACGCGCGCAGTTGTCCAGGTCGACCGCCTCGCCGGGCCCCAGCCAGGCGACCTCCTCGCCGGCGGTGGCCTCGACGTCACGGGCGTGGACGTCGCCGGCGCGGGCGCCGACGTCGGTCACGCGGGGACCCCGGGCCGGGCGGCGGGCGCGCACCAGTCGGCCAGGACGGCGAAGGTCCCGCGGGCGGCCGCGACGACGCGGTCGGCGTCCCCGTGGCCGGCCACGTGCCGGCGGGTGGTGCGCCGGAAGGCCGCCCACATCGCGCCGGTGTCCTCGCCGTAGGGGCTGAAGCAGCGCAGTCGGGGCAGCCCGGGCACGCCGGCCAGGTGGCGGTCGATGAACGCGCCGCCGAGCGTGGAGCCCTCCAGGACGTAGAGCCGGCCCAGGGCGGCCCCGGTGTCGGGGACGTCCGGCAGCGCGGGGCGCTCCGCGCCGGGAGCCGCGCCGAGCGCGTGCAGGTCGGCGGCGTAGAGGGCGGCCCGCCGCCGGCGGTCCCAGTCCAGGGCCGCGGCGTCACCGGGGCAGCGGGCGGCCCAGGCGTCGAGTCCGGCCTCGGCGGCGCGCCAGAAGGAGTGCAGCAGCCCCAGCACCTCGACCAGCCGGTCCCGGTCCAGGTGGGGGTCCACCAGCCCGAGCGCGGTCTCCACCCGCTCGTGCTCCACGGCGGTGGCCGTGCGGAGGTCCCGGAGGACGTCGCCGGCGCCGCCCGCGTCTCGAGGCAACGCCTCTCCTCCCGCAGCCATCAGCCACCCGAGGGTAGGTCAGCACCGGTGCGCCGTCGCGGCGGGACGGATGCTCTCTGCAACCTCATCCCAGCCGGGCGCGGCGCAGCGAGGCGTGCACCAGCAGCCGGGTGTCGCCGTCGGCGAGGTCCAGCCCCGTCAGGGCGGTGATCCGGCCCAGTCGGGAGTACAGCGTCTGCCGGTGGATCCCCAGCGCGGCCGACGTGCGGGCAGCACTGCCGGCCGCGTCCAGGTAGGCCTCGGCGGTGGCGGCCAGCGTCGGCTCGGCGCGCAGCGGCGCCACGGCGGGGTCCGGTCCGGGCAGCGCCGCGGCGGCCCGCCAGCCGCCGAGCCCGGACCAGGCGGCCACCGGCGCCAGCCGGGGGACGACGGCGGCGACCGCGGCGGCCGCCCGTGCCTGTACCCAGCGGCCGGGCAGGCCGTCGACCCCCGGCGCCGGGTCGGACACCCCCGCGGTGCTGCCCGCGGGCAGCCGGGCGAGCAGGGGTCCCGCCGCGGCGCAGGCCGCGCGCGCGTCGGCCGCCCGCGGCAGCCGCACGGCGACGGCGACCTCGCTGCGCCCGCCGGCGCCCTCCAGCACCGCCGCGCCCGCGGGGAGGCGGCGGTCCCGCGGCAGCGCGCCGCCGGGCGGGCGCAGCGCCACCAGGGCCACCGCGGCGCCGGCGAACCGGGCGGCCAGCACGGCGCCGGCCTGCTCCCGCCCGGCTCCGGAGCCGGCGCCCAGCACGGCCGCCAGCGCCGTCGCGAGGTCGTCGTCCGCGCGCCGCCGGGCCAGCAGCTCCCCGGCGCGGGCGGCGAGGTCGAGCGCCGCGGCCAGCGCGGGGTCGCCGGTGCCCGCGGGGTCGGTGCGGCCGCCGTCGAGCAGCCACAGGTAGCCCAGGGTGCGGCCCTCGTGCCGGACCGGCAGCAGCAGGCGGGTGAGGATGCCGGCGTCGGGGTCGGCGGGCGTGCGCAGCGGCCCCTGCGCCCGGGCGATGCCGAGGTCCTCGAACCAGCGGCGGGTCGCCGGCGTGGACCCCCGGCCGAGGATCGAGCGGGTGCGGACGGCGTCCATGGCGGTGCCGTCGTCGAGCGGGTGCGCGGCGAAGGCCAGCAGCGTGAAGTCGGTGTCCTCGAGCGTCGCGGGCGCGCCGAGCAGCCGGGCCACCTCGTCGACGACGTCCTGCAGGTCGTCGCGCATCGTACGAATGTATGACGCGGCGACGTACGACTGTCCCTGGCGGCTGGCCCGGGGGGTCCTTAGCGTCGGTACCGGACGCTGGTGTCCGGACGGGACGGAGGTCGGTTCAGGTGCTCTCCACGAAGACCGTGCTGCTGGGGGCCTCGCGGCGCCCGGCGCTGCGCCGCGCCCTGGTGGGCACGCCGGTCACCCGGAAGGTGGTCGAGCGGTTCGTGGCCGGCGAGACGCTGCCGGAGGCGCTGGCCGTCGTCACCCGCCTGACCGGCGAGGGCATCGCGGTGACCCTCGACCACCTCGGCGAGGACGTGACCGACCCGGAGACGGCCCGCGGCACCCGCGACGCCTACCTCGCGCTGCTCGACGGGCTGGCGCCGCTGGGCCTCGGTGCCGACGCGGAGGTGTCGGTCAAGCTCTCCGCCTTCGGGCAGGCGCTGCCCGGCGGCCACGACGTCGCGCTGGAGATGGTCCGGCCGGTGGTCGAGCGGGCCACCGCGATCGGCACGACGGTCACCCTCGACATGGAGGACTCCTCGACCGTCGACTCCACCCTGGCGATCCTGGCCGAGCTGCGTCGCGACCACCCGGGCACCGGTGCGGTGCTGCAGTCGGCGCTGCGCCGCACCGAGGACGACGTCCGGGCGCTGGCGGTGCCCGGCTCGCGGGTGCGGCTGGTCAAGGGCGCCTACGACGAGCCGGCCGCGGTCGCCTTCCGCGACCGCCAGGACGTGGACGCCGCCTACGCCCGCTGCCTGGGCATCCTGATGCGCGGGCCGGGGTACCCGATGGTCGGCAGCCACGACCCGGCGATGGTCGACCTCGCGCAGCGGCTGGCCGCCGAGTACGGCCGGGCCGCCGACTCGTGGGAGGTGCAGATGCTGCACGGCATCCGCGTCGACGAGCAGCGCCGGCTGGCCGCGGCCGGCACCCGCGTGCGCGCCTACGTCCCCTACGGCGTCGACTGGTACGGCTACTTCGTCCGCCGGCTGGCCGAGCGCCCGGCCAACCTGCGCTTCTTCCTCCGCGCCCTCGTCACCCGCTGACCCCTTCTCCCCCCGGAGGCATGCCGTGGACGGCATCACCCGCGTCCCCCCGCCGCACAACGAGCCGGTGCTCACCTACGCCCCCGGCTCCCCGGAGCGCGCCGCGCTCGAGACCCGCCTGGCCGAGCTGGCCGCCGAGCCGCTGGAGCTGACCGCGACCATCGGCGACAAGCAGCGCATGGCCGGCGGCGAACGCTTCGACGTCGTCCAGCCGCACCGGCACGCCGCCGTGCTCGGCACCTCGGCGCACGCCACGCACGCCGACGCCACCGAGGCCGTGGCCGCCGCCAAGGCCGCCGCCCCGGCCTGGCGCGACCTGTCCCTCGACGACCGCGCCGCGGTGTTCCTCAAGGCCGCCGACCTGCTCGCCGGGCCGTGGCGGCAGACGCTGAACGCCGCGACCATGCTCGGCCAGTCGAAGACCGCCTACCAGGCCGAGATCGACAGCGCCTGCGAGCTGGTCGACTTCTGGCGCTGGAACGTGCACTTCGCCCGCGAGGTCGTGTCCGCCCAGCCGGTGTCCTCGCCGGGCGTGTGGAACCGCAGCGACCACCGGCCGCTCGAGGGCTTCGTCTACGCGGTCACGCCGTTCAACTTCACCGCGATCGCCGGCAACCTGCCGACCGCGCCGGCGCTCATGGGCAACACCGTGGTGTGGAAGCCCGCCCCCACCCAGCAGTTCGCCGCCCACTTCGTCATGCGGCTGCTGGAGGAGGCCGGCCTGCCCCCGGGTGTGATCAACATGCTGCCCGGCGACGGCATCCCGGTGTCCGAGGTGGTGCTCGCCGACCGCGACCTCGCCGGCATCCACTTCACCGGGTCGACCCCGGTGTTCCAGCACCTGTGGCGGACGGTGGGCGAGAACATCGCCCACTACCGCGGCTACCCGCGCGTCGTCGGCGAGACCGGCGGCAAGGACTTCGTCGTCGCCCACCCCTCGGCCGACGTCGACGTGCTGCGCACGGCGCTGGTCCGCGGCGCGTTCGAGTACCAGGGGCAGAAGTGCTCCGCCGCCTCGCGCGCCTACGTGCCGCGGTCGGTGTGGACCCGGCTGCGCGACGACCTGGTCGACACCACCGAGTCGCTGTCGATGGGCGACGTCACCGACTTCTCGAACTTCATGGGCGCGGTGATCGACCGGAGGTCGTTCTCGAAGCTGTCCGGCGTCATCGACCGGGTCGACGACGACCCGGCGCTGTCGATCGTCGCCGGTGGCCAGAAGGACGACTCCGAGGGCTTCTTCGTCCGGCCGACGGTCATCGAGGGCACCGACCCGGGGCACGAGGTGTTCACCACCGAGTACTTCGGGCCGATCCTCGCCGTGCACGTCTACGACGACGCCGACTACGACACCGTGCTGACCCAGATGGAGTCGGCGGCGCCCTACGCGCTGACCGGCGCGGTCATCGCCCAGGACCGGGCGGCCATCGCGCACGCCCAGCGGGTGCTGCGGTTCGCGGCCGGCAACTTCTACGTCAACGACAAGCCGACCGGCGCCGTCGTCGGTCAGCAGCCCTTCGGCGGCGGCCGCGCGAGCGGCACCAACGACAAGGCCGGTGCGGCGCAGAACCTGCAGCGCTGGACCTCGACCCGGTCGATCAAGGAGACGTTCGTCCCGCCGACCGACCACCGCTACCCGCACATGGGGTGACCGCGACGATCAGGTGACCTGATCGTCGGGCGTCCTCCCTCACGTCCCACCGTGGGGGAGGACGCCGCACGGTGGGGGAGGACGCCACGCCACCCGCCGGGCACGCCGCTCAGCCCGGCCAGTGCAGCAGGCCGTCGTCGCCGAGGACGGCGCCGGCGGACGGGGTGTGTGGGGCGAGCCGGCCGTCGGGCATAAGGTGGTCCACCGCGACGCCGCGGGCGAGGACGGCGACGTCGGCGACGATCCGCCGGTGGCAGCGCCACCACACGCTCTCGCTGCACATCACCGCGACCGGGCCCGCCGCCGCCTCGGCCAGCACGTCGTCGAGCGCGGCGGCGAACTCGGCCGTGCGGGTGTGGACGGCATAGGCCGCGAACTGCCCGACGGTCCACCAGCCGTCCTCGACCGGCTCGCCCGGGGGCAGCCGGCGCCGCCCGCCCAGCCGTGGCTCCCAGCGGTAGCCGATGCCGGCGGCCGGCAGCCACTCCTCGAACGCCTCCCGCCGCACGTCGGGGTTGCTGCGGCTGCCCGGGAACCGCCGGACGTCGACCACGCACCCGACCCCCGCCGCGGCCAGCCGGGCGCCGAGGCGGGCGCGGTCGTCGGGCCCGTGGCCCACGGTCAGCAGCGGCACCCGCACTGCCTACCCGGTCCGGCGCACCCGCCCGGTGCCGGTCATGCTCGTGGGTCGGGCACCGCGCCCGCGGAGAGGAACGGGATGGCCGAGAGCACGACGCGGGACCGGACGTCGCTGTGGCGGCTGCCGGCGATGCGGGCACTGGTCGGCGCGACGGGACTCGGCTTCGCCGGCTACTGCCTCACGCTGGCCTCCCTCCCGGCCTACGCGGTCGCGGGCGGCGCCTCCGCCGACACCGCCGGCGTGGTCACCGCCGTGTTCCTGCTCGTGACCGTCGCCGGGCAGTCGGTCGTGCCCGCCCTCACCGCCCGCCACGGCCTCGGGCCGGTGCTCGCCGGCGGGCTGCTGCTCCTCGGCGCCCCCTCACCGCTCTACGTCCTCGACGACGGCGTGCTGTGGCTGTCGGTGGTGTCGGCGGTGCGCGGTGCCGGCTTCGCGGTGCTGACCGTGCTCGGGGCGGTGCTCGCGGCCCAGGTCGCCCCGCCCGGCCGCCGCGGCGAGTCCATCGGCCTGTACGGACTGGCCATCGCGGTGCCCAACCTGCTCGCCGTGCCCGCGGGCGTGGCGCTGGTGCTCGACGGGCACGCCGCCTGGCTGGCCTGGCTGGCCGCCTCCCCGGTGCTCGCCCTGCCGCTGGTGCCCGGGCTCGCCCGCACCGTGCACTGGGAGGGTGCGGCCGGCGGCTCCTCGCGGGCGGCGGTGCGCGCCGCGCTGGCGCCGTCGGCGGTCCTGCTGCTGGTCACCCTCGCCGGCGGCGGCCTGATGACCTTCCTGCCGATCGAGCGCCCCGACGGCGCCCTCGCCACGACGGGCCTGCTGCTGTTCGGGGTCACCGGCGCGCTGTTCCGCTGGCGCGCGGGCCTGCTCGCCGACCGGGTCGGCACCCGCCGGCTGCTGCCGGTGGCCCTGGTCGTCGGCGCGGCCGGGCTCGGCGCGGTGGCACTGGGCCTGGGCCCGCTGGAGGCCGGCACGGGCGACGCCGTCGTGCTCGCCGGGGCCGCCGTCTTCGGGGCCGGCTACGGCGCGGTGCAGAACCTGACGCTGGTCACCGCCTTCGCCCGCGCGGGGGAGGGCGGGTCGACGGCGGCCAGCGCCCTGTGGAACGCCGCCTTCGACGCCGGCACCGCGGCCGGTGCGCTGGCCCTCGGCCTGGTCGCCGCGGGCCTGGGTCTGCCGGGGACCTACGTGCTGGTCGCCGGCGTGCTGCTCGCCGGACTGCCGCTGGCCCGCGTCGCGACCCGTCCGGCCCGCCCGGCCTGACGGTCAGCGCAGCACGGAGGTCAGCAGCAGGCTGGTCTGGCTGTTGATGATCCCGGGCACCGACCGGATCCGGTTGAGCAGCCGGTCGAAGGCGACCAGGTCGGTGGTGCGGTGCTCGGCCACCAGGTCCCAGGCGCCGTTGGTCGAGTGCATCGACTCGATCTCGGGGAAGCCGCGCAGCCGCCGGATGACCTCGTCGGTGGAGCGGCCCTCCACCTCGACGAGCGACACCGCCCGCACGCCGCCGGCCGCGGCCTCGTCGCGCACCCGCACGGTGAAGCCCACGATGACGTCGTCGGCCACCAGTCGGTCGAGGTGGCTGGTCACCGTCGCGCGGGTGACCCCCAGCCGCCGGGCGAGCTCGGCCACCGGGGCCCGGCCGTCCTCGCGCAGCGCCGAGAGCAGCCGCCGGTCGAGGTCACTGAGGTCGGCCATGTGCAGACCGTACAGCGGCGTCGCTCAAGTCGTATGACCCGCGAGCATGACGCGCGCTCCCTGCTCATTGTGTGTACAGATCGCCAAGTCATACCGTTTCGGTATGACCATGTTCGTCGACGTGCGCAACATGGTCCGCTGGACCGCAGAGACCGGCCCCCAGCGGATCATCGACGGGATGTCCCGCTACATCGAGGACGACTTCCGCCGCTGGGAGTCCTTCGACAAGATCGCCCGGGTCGGCAGCCACACGCCCTTCGGCGTGATCGAGCTGATGCCCACGAGCGACGGCGAGACCTACGCCTTCAAGTACGTCAACGGTCACCCGAGCAACCCCGCCCGCGGCTTCCAGACCGTCAGCGCCTTCGGCGCGCTGGCCGACGTGTCCAACGGCTACCCGGTGTTCCTCGCCGAGATGACGCTGCTGACCGCGCTGCGCACCGCCGCGACCTCGGCCATGGTCGCCCGCCACCTCGCCCGGCCCGACTCGACCACGCTCGCGCTCATCGGCGCCGGCAGCCAGTCGGAGTTCCAGGCGCTGGGCATGCGCGCGGCCCTCGGCATCAACGACGTCGCCGTCTGGGACACCGACCCCGCCGCCATGGACAAGCTCGTCCGCAACCTCGAGCCGCTCGGGTTCAGCGTGCGCGTCGCCCGCTCCGCCCAGGACGCCGTCCGCGGCGCCGACGTCGTCACCACCTGCACCGCCGACAAGGCCCGCGCCACCGTGCTGTCCACCGAGTGGGTGGAGCCGGGCATGCACCTCAACGCCATCGGCGGCGACTGCCCCGGCAAGACCGAGCTCGACCCGGCCATCCTGCTGCGCGAGGACACCGACGTCTTCGTCGAGTTCCCCCCGCAGACCTGGGTCGAGGGCGAGATCCAGGCCATGCCGCGGGACTTCCCGGTCATCGAGCTGTGGGAGGTCGTCACCGGCCGCCGGCCGGGGCGGACCTCCGCGGAGCAGGTCACCCTCTTCGACTCGGTCGGCTTCGCGATCGAGGACCTGTCCGCGCTGCGCTACGTGCGCGACGCGGTGCGCGGCACGCCGTGGGTCGACGACATCGACCTCGTGGCCGAGCCCGAGGACCCCAAGGACCTGTTCGGGATGGTCGCGGCGCTCACGCCGATCCCCTCGTGACGGCGCCGGACCTCTCCGGCCAGGCACCCGCCGCGGTCGTCCTGGTCCGGCCCCACGCCTTCCAGCCCAACCCGCAGACGCTGGCCGACAACGCCTTCCAGGCCGCGGAGGTCGGTGGGGACCCCGCCGTCCTCGCCCGCCGCGCGCACGACGAGGTGACCGCGCTGGCCGATGCGCTCACGGGCGTGGGGGTGCGGGTGCACCTGTTCGACGACCCCGAGCCCGACCGGCCCGACAGCGTCTTCCCGAACAACTGGCTGTCGACCCACGCCGACGGGCGGGTCGCGCTGTTCCCGATGTACGCGGCCAACCGCCGCCGGGAGCGGCGCGGCGACGTCGTCGAGTTCCTCAAGGCGGCCTACCGGGTGCACGAGGTGGTCGACCTGTCCGGCCTCGAGCACGACGGCGTCTTCCTCGAGGGCACCGGCGCGATGGTGCTCGACCACGTGCACCGGGTCGCCTACGTCGCGCGCTCGCGGCGGGTCGACCCGGTCGCGCTGGAGCGCTTCTGCCGCGTCTTCGGCTACGAGCCGGTCGTCTTCGACGCCGTGGACGCCGCGGGGCGGCCGATCTACCACACCAACGTGATGATGAGCGTCGGCGGCGAGTACGCGCTGGTGGCCCTGGAGATGCTGCCCTCGGCCGCCGAGCGGGAGCAGCTGTGCACCCGGCTGGCCGCCGGCGGGCGCACCGTCGTGCCGCTGACGGCCCGGCAGATCGGCGAGTTCGCCGGCAACGCCATCGAGGTGCTCGGCAGCGACGGACCGGTGCTGGCGCTGTCAGCCCGCGCGGCGGCGAGCCTGGACACCGGCCAGCGGCGGCTGATCGAGGCCTCGGCCCGGCTGCTGCCGGTCGCGGTGCCCACCGTCGAGCTGGCCGGCGGGTCGGTGCGCTGCATGATCGCCGGCGTGCACCTCGAGGCCCGGACCGCCGCCGTCGTCCCGGCGCGGTCCCGGGCCGCGGACGACGCGGCGCCGGTCCCCGCCTAGGGGCGGCTCAGCCGGCGATGCGGTCGGCGGCCGCGCGCAGCGACCGCAGCAGCAGGACCTCCTCGGCCGAGCGGCGCAGCCAGGCCCGCAGCGCGGCCGGGTCGTCGCGGGCGGCGTCGCGGACGCCGCCCAGGCGCAGCTGGCGGGTGTTGGCCTGCGCCCGCTGGGCCGGCGGCAGCGCCCGGCCCTCGGTGCGGGCCAGCGAGGTGAGCGCGGCGCCGACGTAGACGAGGTCGCGCACCTCGTCGACGTCGGCGAGGACGGCGTCGGCACCGGGGCCGTCGCCGTCCTCCAGTCGGCTCAGCAGCAGGCCGGCACGCTCGCGGCCGAGGGCGGCGGGATCGGGGGAGGTCACCCCTCCACTGTGCCCGCCCGCCGCCCCCGGCTGCCGGGCGGTCCCTGCTCTGGGCGGTGCTCAGGCGTCGCGGCGGGTGAAGACCAGCGCCCCGACCGCGAGCACGACGGCGACCTCGACGGCGAACACGGCGAACCCGGCCCAGGGCTCGAGCAGCAGCGGGTTGAACGTCTCCGGCGTGGCGATCCGGGAGCCGGCGTTGCCCGGCATGAGCTTGGTCAGCCACTCGCCGAGCGCGCCGGGCAGGAGCATCACCAGGTTGCCGACCAGGAACACCAGCGCGAGCACCACCGACACGACGGCGGCCGTCGAGCGCAGCAGCAGCCCCGCGGCCATCGCGAGCAGGCCGAGCCCGGCCATGTACAGGCCGCTGCCGAGCAGCGAACGCAGCATCCCGTCGTCGCCCAGGGCGATGCCGATGCCCTCGGCGGACAGGAAGGCGTTGCCGCCGAGCCAGCCGAGGAACGCGGTCACGACGCCGGCCACGAACAGCGTGCCGCTGAGCACCAGCGCCTTGGCCACCAGCACCGTGCCGCGGCGCGGGGTGGCGGCCAGGGTCGCGCGGATCATGCCGGTGCCGTACTCGCTGGTGACCGTCAGCGCGCCGAGCACGACGGCGGTCACCTGCGCGAACAGCAGTCCCCAGGTGATGAACGCGCCGACCGGCTCGCCGGTCTGCCCGGCGGCGAGGTCGGGGGCGACCAGGGCGCAGACGAGGGTGGTGAGACCGGCGCCGAGGGCGACCATCGCCGCCACCGACCAGCCGGTCGAGCGCACCGACCACAGCTTGATCCACTCGGCGTGCACGGTGCGGGGCAGCGAGGTGCCGCCCGGGGGGAGCGGGGCGGTGCGGGGAGCGGCCAGGGCGGGAGCGGTCACCGGGTCACCTCGGCGGGGCGGGCGGCGGCGTACTCGACGCTGCCGGCGGTCAGGGTCATGAACGCCTCCTCCAGCGAGGAGGTGACGAGGCCGAGCTCGTGCAGCACGAGACCGGCGCCGGCGGCGAGCTCGCCGGTGGTCGCGGTGTCGACGCCCTGCACGCGCAGGTCGTCGCCGTCGCGGGTGACGTCGGCGCCGGACCGGCGGAGCAGCTCGGCCAGCCGCCCGGCCTGCGGGGAGCGCACCCGGATGAAGGAGGCGGCGTGCTCGGCGATGAACTCGGCGGTCGAGCAGTCGGCCAGCACCCGGCCGCGGCCGACGACGACGAGGTGGTCGGCGGTCAGCGCCATCTCGGCCATCAGGTGGCTGGAGACCAGCACCGTGCGGCCCTCGGCGGCGAGGTCGCGGGCCAGGGTGCGCACCCAGCGGATGCCCTCGGGGTCCAGGCCGTTGACCGGCTCGTCGAGCACCACCACCGGCGGGTCACCGAGCAGCGCCGCCGCGATGCCCAGCCGCTGGCCCATGCCCAGGGAGAACCGGCCGACCCGCTGGCCGGCCACCGCCTCCAGCCCGACCAGGCCCAGCACCTCCTCGACCCGGGCCGCCGGGATGCCGTTGCTGGCGGCCATCCAGCGCAGGTGCGCCCGGGCGGTGCGGCCCGGGTGCAGGGCGCGGGCCTCGAGCAGCGCGCCGACCGCGCGCAGCGGGGCGGGAGAGTCGGCGTAGCGGGCGCCGTCGACGGTGACCGTGCCGGAGGTGGGTCGGTCCAGGCCGATGACCATCCGCATCGTCGTCGACTTGCCCGCGCCGTTGGGGCCGAGGAACCCGGTCACGCGACCCGGGCGGACGGTGAACGAGACGCCGTCGACGGCGACCCGGTCGCCGTAGCGCTTGGTCAGCTCGGTGGCGACGATCACGGGGTCACCGCCGGGAGGGGGAAGGGGAGGAGGTCATGGACCGGAAGGCTCCCGCCGGCGGGGTGCCCGGCACATCCGGGCGTTCCCCCGACCCGACCCTGATCCGCCCCCGACCGAGCGGTGGGGGAGCGCCCGGGGCGGGTCAGGCGGTGCGCGGCAGGTCGTCCGCGGCCAGCAGCCGGCGCAGCGTCACCGCGGCGCCGCGCCCAGCCCGGTTGGCGCCGATCGTGCTGGCCGACGGGCCGTAGCCGACCAGCTGCAGGCGGGGCTCGCCGACGGCGGAGGTGCCCTCGACGGGGATCACGCCGTCGCGGGTGCGCAGCCGCAGCGGCGCGAGGTGGCCGACGGCGGCGCGGAAGCCGGTGGCCCACAGCAGCACGTCGGCGGCGAGGAACCGGCCGTCGTCCCAGGCCACGCCGTCGGGGGTGATCCGCTCGAACACCGGCAGCCGGGTCAGGACGCCGTCGTCGAGCGCCCGGCGCACCCAGGGGGTGACCACCAGGCCGGTCACGCCGACGACGCTGCCGGGCATCCGGCCGGCGCGGACGGCGTCGGCCACGCGCGCGACCGCCGCCCGGCCCTGCTCCTCGCCGAAGGGCCCCTCGCGCCAGACCGGGGGCCGGCGGGTCACCCACGTGGTGCGGGCGACCGGGGCGATCTCGCCGAGCAGCTGCACCGCCGACGCGCCGCCACCGACGACCACCACCGACCGCCCGGCGAACTCCGCGGGCCCCCGGTAGCCGACCGTGTGCAGCTGCCGGCCGCGGAAGGTCTCCTGACCCGGGTAGTGCGGCACGAACGGGCGGGTCCAGGTGCCGGTGGCGTTGACGACGCCGCGCGCCCGCCACGTGCCGGCGTCGGACTCGACGAGGAACCGGCCGTCGCCGGTGCGGCGGACCGCGGACACCCGAACCGGCCGCTGCACGGGCAGGTCGAAGCGCCGCTCGTACTCGGCGAAGTAGGCCGGCACCGCCTCGGCGGCGGGCAGGTCCTCGGACGCCGGCTCGAACGGCAGCCCCGGCAGCTCGTGCACCCGGTGGGTGGTGGCCAGCGTCAGCGAGGGCCAGCGGTGCTGCCAGGCGCCGCCGGGTGCGGCGTCGCCGTCGAGGACGACGAAGCCGCTGCCGGGCGCGAAGCCCTGCCGGGCCAGGTGGTACGCGGCGGACAGGCCGGCCTGCCCCGCCCCGACCACCACGACGTCGACGTCCCGCGGGCTGCTCACACCCGCGGAACGCCGGCCGGTCGGCCGCTATGCCGGGGTCAGCCGCTCCAGGTCCGCGCCGGTCAGGGTCACCGACGCGGGGTCGTAGCCGAACCGGACGACGACGGCGCCGGGTCGGGCCTCCACCAGCCAGGCCGTGCGCGGCTCGCCGCCGTCGGCCGGGCGGTACTCCCACCGCTCGGCCAGCAGCGCCAGCCCGCGGGCGCGCAGGAACGACATCGCCTCCTCGCGCGTGGCGAAGGCGCGCAGCGGCGTGCCGGGGACGGCGTGCGCGGTCCACCCGCCGTCGCACGGCGCGGCGGCCAGGTGGCCGACGAGTTCGCCGTCCTCCGGACGGTGCACCGGCTCGAGCACGGGGGCGGTGGTCATGCCGCCGACGGTAGGGACGGGCTCAACCGGTTTCCGGCCGCCAGGCGTCGGCGTGGTCCTCGACGAACTGCCGCAGCGTGGTGGGGTCCCGGCCGAGCAGCCGCGCGAGGTCGCCGGTGGTGCGCGCGGCCAGGCCCAGCCGGCTGGTCGAGAACAGCAGGGTCATCACCAGGACCATCCCGGGCGGCGTGCCCTCGCCCAGCTTCTCCCGCGCGAAGGCGACCACCCCGGGGTGCGGGTAGACCACCGGGCGGCCCAGCACCGCCGACAGGGTGGCCGCGATCTCGGCGAAGGTCGGGGCCTCCCGGGCGGTCAGCTCGTAGGCGCGTCCCTCGTGTCCCGGCCCGGTGAGCGCCGCGGCGGCCACCTCGGCGAGGTCGCGGACGTCGACGTGCGCGGTCCGCCCGTTGCCCGCCGGCACCGAGATCCGCGACCGGTCCCGGATCTCCTCGCGGTGCACGGTGAGCAGGTTCTGGTAGAAGTTCGCCGGCCGCAGGTGGGTCCAGGCCAGGCCGGTGGCCTCCACCCGCTTCTCCAGGGCCCGGTGGGGCAGCAGCGGGTTGCGCCCGGCCGCCTGCACCGACAGCACGACCACCCGCCGCACCCCGGCGGCGACGACCGCGTCGAGGAAGGGCTGCAGCCGCTCGACCCGGGCGACGTCGGGCGGGCGCAGCAGGAACAGCGCCTCGACGCCGTCGAGGGCGGCCGGCCAGCTGCCGGCGTCCTCCAGGTCGAGCCGGACGGCGGGCACCCCGGCCGGGAGCGCCGCGGCCGCCCGCTCCGGGTCGCGCGCACCGGCGCGCACGTCGGCGCCGAGCGCGGCCAGCCGGCGGACGACCTCGCCGCCGACCGTGCCGGTGGCGCCGGCGACGAGGACGGTCACCGGTCGCCGGCCACGACGAACGGCGCCGCCGACAGCCACTCGCGCCCCTCGGCCAGCTCGACCATGGCCAGGGCGGCGTCGGCCTTGGCCAGCGGCGCGGCACGCAGCCCGGGCGCCTCCGTGGTCAGGCGGTAGTGGCCGGTGCCGGGGCGGTCGGCCAGCCGCGGCGGGCGCACCTGCGTCCACTCCAGGTCCGAGGCGGCGAGCAGCCGGTACTCGCCCTCCTTGTCCTCGACGACGTCGCGGGCCAGCCGGTGGGTGAGGCCGGAGACGAACCGCGCCCCGGCGCCCTTGCGGTCACCCGGGAGGTCGCAGCCGGCCCCGGAGACGCCCACGAACCGGCGCGCACCGGCCTCGCCCATGGCGGTCACCAGCCCGGGCAGCGCCGCGCGGCCCACGTCCCCGCCGGAGCCCTTGGTCACGCCGACGCACCACAGGACGGCGTCGGCGTCCTCCACCGCCTTCGCGACCAGGACGGCGTCGCGGACGTCCCCGGTGCGCTCCTCCACCCCCGCGTGCCCTACCGGGCGGCGGGCCACCGCGACCACCGTGTGGCCGCGCTCGGCCGCCAGCCGCACCGCGTGCCGGCCCACGCCGCCCGCGGCTCCGAACACCACCACGTGCACGTCCGTCTCCCTCCGTGTCAGGTGCCCTGACCCGATGGTGTCAGGTAACCTGACACCCGTGCAACGGCGGGCGGAGCTGCCGCTGGCCTACCTGCTGCTGCAGGCCGGCCGGGCGTTCGACGCCGCCCTGCGCGAGGAGCTGGCCGCGCGCGGGTGGCCGCGGCTGACGGCCGCGCAGTCGCTGGTCTTCGCCCACCTCGGCCCGGGCGGCACCCCGCCCGCCGAGCTGGCCCGGCGGCTGGGCACCACCCGCCAGGCCCAGCAGGACCTGGTGGCCGGTCTCGTGCGGCTGGGGCTGCTCGAGACCGTGGCCGACCCCGCGCGGCGCCGCGGCCGGCTGGTGCGGCTGACCGGCAGCGGGCGGGACCTCGCCGCCGACGCCGCCGGCGTGCTGGCGCGATACGAGGAGGAGCTCGGCGACCGGGCCGCCGGGCTGCGGGCGCTGCTGGCCGAGGTCACCGCGGTGGCCGGCGGGTGGCGGCGGCCGGACGACGACGTCCCCGGCGGCCCGGGCGCGACGGCCGACTGACGGCGGCCCGTTTCCGTCGCGCGGACCCCGGGCACGGCGCAGGCAGCGGCCGGCCGGACCGGTCCTCGCCGACAGAGGGAGACACCGTGCGCGCGATGGTCTACCGCGGGCCGTACAAGGTCCGGGTCGAGGACAAGGACGTCCCGGCGATCGAGCACCCGAACGACGCGATCGTCCGCGTCACGCTGGCCGCCATCTGCGGCTCGGACCTGCACCTCTACCACGGGCTGATGCCGGACACCCGGGTCGGTCACACCTTCGGCCACGAGTTCATCGGCGTCGTCGAGCAGGTCGGGCCCTCGGTGCAGAACCTGTCGGTCGGCGACCGGGTCATGGTGCCGTTCAACGTCTTCTGCGGGTCGTGCTGGTTCTGCGCCCGCGGCCTGTACTCCAACTGCCACAACGTCAACCCCAACGCGACCGCCGTCGGGGGCATCTACGGCTACTCGCACACGACCGGCGGTTACGACGGCGGCCAGTCGCAGTACGTCCGCGTCCCGTTCGCCGACGTCGGCCCGGTGCGGATCCCCGACTGGTTGCACGACGAGGACGCCGTCGTGATGACCGACGCCGCCGCTACCGGCTACTTCGGCGCCCAGCTCGGCGACATCGCCGAGGGCGACACGGTCGTCGTCCTCGGTGCCGGGCCGGTCGGCCTGGTCGCCGCCCAGTCGGCGTGGCTGATGGGCGCGGGCCGGGTGATCGTCGTCGACCACCTGCAGGAGCGGCTGGAGAAGGCGCGGACCATGGCCCACGCCGAGACGCTGGACTACGACCAGTACGACGACGTCGTCGTCGAGCTCAAGGAGCAGACCGACTTCCTGGGCGCCGACGTCGTCATCGAGGCGGTGGGTGCGGAGGCCGACGGCAACCTCCTGCAGCACGTGACCGGGACCAAGCTCAAGCTGCAGGGCGGGTCGCCGGTCGCGCTCAACTGGGCGATCGACGGGGTGCGCAAGGGCGGCACGGTGGCCGTCGTCGGCGCCTACGGGCCGATCCCCAACGCGGTGAAGTTCGGCGACGCGCTGAACAAGGGGCTCACCCTGCGGATGAACCAGACGCCGGTGAAGCGGCAGTGGCCGCGGATGTTCGAGCACGTGCGCAACGGCCACCTGACGCCGCGTGAGGTGGTCACGCACCGCTTCCCGCTGGAGGAGATCGCCGAGGCCTACCACGTGTTCTCCAGCAAGCTCGACGGCTGCATCAAGCCGGTGATCGTGCCCGACGCGGCCTGAGGAGCCCCCGTGACCGACCCCGACGTCCCCAGCGCCATCCCGAGTGCGTACGTCCGGGACAAGCGCACACCGCCGCCGAGCCGCGAGGAGCTGCGCGCCCGGATCCCCGGCTGGGGCGCCGACCTCGACCCGGCCGTGCGGCCGTCGTACCCGAAGCTGCAGTACCCGGCCGACACCGGCGCCCACTGGGACTTCCCCGAGCGGCAGCCGGGCGGCGAGGGCAGGGAGCGCTCGATCGAGCACGCCTTCGTGACGCCGGTGTTCGGCACCGCGCAGCCGCTGCACGGGCTGTCCGGGGCGATCCGCCGGGTCGCCTACGCCCGGTTCAGCGAGGGCCGGCTGGCGCACTGGCTGCTGCTGATCGCCGGTGACCGGGTCGACGCGTGGGGTGCCCACCTGCGGTCGTTCGCCTCGCTGCGCCCCGACGTGCCCGCCACCGGCCTGCGGACGGAGGTCACCCGCGGCGGGCTGCGGTCGCGGCGGGGTCGCAGCGACGCGCGGCACCAGCTCCTCGACCCGGTGGTCGTCGCCGGGCCGTGGATCGCCGGCGCCGGGGCTGCGGTGCTCGGCGTCCGGAGGGTGGTGCGCGCCGTCCGGAGCTGACCGTCACCGAGCGGCGCTACGGTCCGGGGCGTGACGCCACTGGACGAGCTGCCGCGCATCGGCGCGCCGGCCACCGGGGCCCTGCGCCTGGCCGGCTACACGCGCCTCGACCAACTCGCCGGCGTCCCGCGCACGTCGCTGGCCGCGCTGCACGGCGTGGGCCCGAAGGCGCTGCGGATCCTCGACGAGGCCCTCGCCGAGCACGGGCTGCGGATGAGCTGACCGCCCGTGTACCTGCGGATCTGGCAGTTCGACGTGCTGCCCGCGGCGGTCGACCGGTTCGTCGCGGCCTACGGCCCCGACGGCGACTGGGCACGGCTGTTCGCCCGCGCCGAGGGCTACGCCGGCACGGAGCTGTTCCGCAGCGCCGAGGGCGGGACCCGCTTCGTCACGGTCGACCGCTGGCGGGACGAGCCGGCCTGGGCGGCGTTCCTCGAGCGGGAGGGGGAGGACTACCGGGCCCTCGACGAGCGGCTCGCCGCGCTGACCGTGGCGGAGCTGCCGCTGTGCGAGGGCACGGCGCCCGGGTGAGCGGCGTGACCGCCTGACTACGTTCGGACGCGTGCCGGACCTGCAGCGCCTCGCCCTCCACCACGCCCCCGCTGTGCTCGCCTTCGAGCAGGAGAACCGGGCCTGGTTCGCGCGGTCCGTGCCGGACCGGGGGGACGGGTACTTCGCCTCCTTCCCAGAGCGGCACGCCGCCCTGCTCGCGGAGCAGGCGGCCGGTCACTGCCACTTCCACGTCCTGGTCGAGGACGACGGGCGCGTGGTCGGCCGCGTCAACCTGGTCGACGTCGAGGACGGACAGGCCGAACTCGGCTTCCGGGTGGCCGAACGGGTCGCCGGCCGCGGCGTGGCCACGGGCGGGGTCCGTCGGGTCCTCGGACTCGCCCGGGAGCGCTACGGGCTCCGGCGGCTGGTGGCCGCCGCCGCGCTGGACAACATGGCCTCGCTGGGCGTGCTGCGCAGCGTGGGCTTCGTGCCCGTCGGCGACGTCCGGCTCGAGGGGCGTCCCGGGCGGCTGCACGAGCACCGGCTGACGGGGTGACCCGCGCTGGGCTGCCCCGGGGACGACGAAGCGGCCCCCTCCGGAGGAGGGAGCCGCTGGTCGGGGAGTGGTGCGCCATCAGGGACTCGAACCCCGAACCCGCTGATTAAGAGTCAGCTGCTCTGCCAATTGAGCTAATGGCGCGTGTCGCCCGCCTGCGTGGGCTCCGGGAGGGAACGATACCAGCGCCCGGCCGGCGGTCGCCGCCGGGGGCGGGACCGACGAACCGCCACTCCCCGTTCACGGCGTGGACACTGGGCCGGGTGCAGCCGCGCCCGGCCGGGTCGCGGGCGGGCGGGACCGAAGGGCGGGCAGCAGGCGTGCGACGGACAGCGGCGCTGGTCACGGTGGGGGTGCTGGCGCTGGTCGGCGGGTGCAGCGCGGGCGGCGACGGCGGGTCGGCGTCGGCCTCGTCGTCCTCCTCGTCCGCCTCGGCGACGGCGACCACGCCCGCTGACGCGCCTCCGCCGCAGCTGCGGCTCGCCCCCGCCGACGGCGCGGCCGACGTCGCCCCGGGCGACCCGGTGGAGATCTCGGTCACCGACGGCGAGCTGGCCGAGGTCAGCGTGACCGACGGCGCCGGCACCGACGTGCCCGGGCAGGTGGCCGCCGGCGAGACCGACGGCACCGAGCTGTGGACGCCCGACACCCCGCTGGAGTGGGGCACCACCTACACGGTCACGGCCGCCGCGGTGAACGCCGAGGACGAGCGCGCCGAGGCGACCGGCACCTTCACCACCGCCGTCCCCGACGCGCTGGCCACCCCGGCGATCGGCCCGCTCGACGGGCAGACCGTGGGAGTCGGCATGCCCATCCGCGTCTTCTTCGAGCAGCCGGTCACCGACAAGGCCGCCGTCGAGAGCCACCTGCTGGTCACCAGCTCCACCCCGACCGACGGCGTGTGGAGCTGGATCGACGACACCGAGGTGCACTTCCGGCCCTCGCAGTACTGGCCCGCGGACACCGACGTCACCCTCGAGGCCGACCTCTACGGCGTCCCGTTCGGCGACGGCGTGTGGGGCCGGGAGGACCGCACCGTCTCCTTCCGCGTGGGTGCCCGGCACGTCTCGATCGCCGACGCCGCCACCCATCGGCTGCAGGTCTACGACGGCGACCGGCTGGTGCAGGACTTCCCGATGAGCGCAGGCAGCCCGGAGAACCCGAGCTACAACGGCCCGCACGTGGTCACCGAGCTCAACGCCGACCGGGTCATGGACTCGAGCACCTACGGCGTGCCCGTCGACAGCCCCGACGGCTACCGGACGCCGGTCAAGTGGGCCGTGCGGCTGTCCGACAGCGGCGAGTTCGTCCACGGCGCCCCGTGGTCGGTGGCGCAGCAGGGCCGGGAGAACGTCTCCCACGGCTGCATCAACCTCTCCGACGAGAACGCCCGCTGGTTCTACGAGTTCTCCCAGCCGGGGGACGTCGTCGAGATCGTCAACTCCGACGCCGGCACGCTGACCTCGGACATCGCCGACTGGACCATCCCCTGGGACCAGTGGCGGGCCAGCAGCGCCCTGCAGTGATCTCCGTTTCCTGAGCCGCCGCGGAGGGCACCTCACCAGCGGTTCTCGGAGAAGGGGAGGCGTCGTGGACACCTGGGTGATCGTCCTCATCGTGGTGGTGGCGCTGGTGGTACTGGCGCTGATCGCCCTCGCGCTGGCCAAGCGCAGCAGGGTGGCCGGCGCCCGGCGCCGCGAGCAGCAGCGCCTGCAGGCGCGCGAGCGCCTGGACGAGGCCCGGCTGCGCGGCGCGCAGGCGGAGAAGGAGCAGGCGCTGGCCGAGGAGCAGGCAGCCCGCGCCCGCCGCGAGCGCGCCGAGGTCGAGGAGCGGACCCGCCTGGCGGAGCAGGAGGCTCGCGAGCGGGCGGCCAGCGCCCAGGAACACGCGTCGGCCGCGGAGCGGCTGCGGGCCGAGGCGGAGAAGCTCGCGCCCGGCGTGGCCGACCGCGACGGCCACGCCCCGGCCACCGGCGACGGCCCCGGAGGCGCCACCCGCCGCTGACCCGCGCTCGCACCGCTCAGTTCCGGCCGGCACGGCGGTCTGTCCCTGGTGAGCGGGGCCGGCCGGGCCCCACCGGACACCGGAGGGCGCCGTGACCGACCTGCTCGCCATCGGCACGCGCAAGGGGCTGTGGCTGGCCCGCAGCGACGACGACCGCCGCACCTGGCAGCTGGACGGGCCGCACCTGGTGGCGCAGGAGGTCGCCGCGGTCGGTCTGGACGTGCGCGGCCCGGCGCCGCGTGTGCTCGCCGGGGTGACCTACGGCCACTGGGGTCCCACGGTCACCTGGTCCGACGACCTCGGCCGCACCTGGTCGGAGACCGACGAGGGCGCGATCCGCTTCCCCGCCGACACCGGCGCCGCGCTGGCCCGGGTCTGGCAGCTGCGGCCCGACGTCGCCGGGCGGCCGGGCGTCGTCTGGGCCGGCTGCGAGCCGCACTCGCTGTGGCGCAGCGACGACGGCGGCCGCACGTTCGCGCTGGTCCGCGGGCTGTGGGACCACCCGCACCGGCCCACCTGGGAGCCCGGCGGCGGCGGCGGCGCCGTGCACACCGTGCTGCCGCACCCCACCGGCGACCGCGTCGTCGTGGCGATGAGCACCGGCGGCGTCTACGTCAGCGACGACGGCGGCACCTCGTGGGAGCCGCGCAACTCCGGCATCACCACGTCGTTCCTCCCCGGGCCGCCGCCGGAGTACGGCCAGTGCGTGCACAAGGTCGCCGTCGACGCCGCCGACCCCGACCGGCTCTACGCGCAGAACCACTTCGGCGTCTTCCGCACCGACGACGTCGGCGGGCGCTGGACCTCGATCGCCGACGGGCTGCCCGCCGACTTCGGCTTCCCCGTGGCCGCCTCGCCGCGGACGCCGGGCACCGCCTGGGTGGTGCCGCTGGTGGCCGACGCCGACCGGACCCCGCCCGGCGGCCGGCTGCGGGTGCACCGCACCCGGGACGCCGGGGAGAGCTGGACCGAGCTCGGCGACGGGCTGCCCGACGCCTCCTGGACCGCCGTGCTGCGCGATGCGGTCTGCGTCGACGAGGCCGACCCGACCGGGGTGTACGTCGGCACCCGCGACGGCTGCGTCTACGCCAGCCGCGACGAGGGGGACTCGTTCACCCTCGTGGCCGCCCACCTTCCCGACGTCCTCAGCGTGCGCGCGGCGCGGCCGGCATGACCGTCGAGGTGCTCCTGCCCGGGGTGCTCGCCGACCTGGTGGGCGGGCAGCGGCGGCTGCTGGTGGAGCCCGTGCCGGGCACGGTCGCCGGCCTGCTCGACGCGCTCGCCACCGAGCACCCGGTGCTGGAACGGCGGATCCGGGACGAGGCCGGGGCGCTGCGCCGGTTCGTCAACGTCTACGTCGACGGCGACGACGTGCGGTTCACGGCGGGCGTGGACACCGCCGTCCGCGACGGCGCCGTCGTGCAGGTGCTGCCCTCGGTGGCCGGGGGCTGAGCGGCCGGGTCAGAGGCGGGCGAGCTCGGCGCACTCCTGGCAGAGCTGGTGGTCCTCGTAGCCCTCCGGCGGCCACACGGTCTCGTCGTCGACGGCGACGTAGGCACCGCACAGCGACTTGCGGCTGCGGCCCTGGACCCGGCCGATGGTGGCGTGCGCCGGTCCGATCTGCCGCGGCTGGAGACCCTCCGGCGTGCCGACCGAGCCGACCATCACGACGGCGTGGGCGGTCCCGTAGGAGTAGGCGGTCGTCGTCATGACGCCAGCGTCCGAGCCCGGGCGGGGCCAAAGAAGCACCGGCCGGTGCGTGTCCGGCACGGTCCGCCACAGCAGTCCCGGCCGTCCCACCGGACACCCGGATGCGGCCGTTCCCGTTCCCCGGATCCCGTGCGGGCGTGGACGCGCGCGCCGCGATGAGGTTAGGCTTCCCTTTGCTCTACCCAGGGAGGCTCGATGGGACTGCGGCTGCCGCTCGGACAGGTGACCGTGCTGCTCGGACCGGAACGCGTCCGCCGCCACGTGATGGCGGCGCTCGACGAGAGCACGGGTCGCTGCGCCGACGGGCACGGTGCCGTCCCGGCCCGGCGGCTGTCGGCGTCGGCCGCCGAGGGCGTCGGGCCGCGTCTGGAGGCCCTGGCGCAGGCCGGCCGCGACGGAGCCGCGATCGTGCTGGTCGACCGGCTCACCGACGGGCTGACCGCGGCCGACCGACGGACGGTGCTGGCCGCCGTCCGTCCGCTCGCAGGCCCCGGCTGCGCCGTCCTCGTCGACGACGCCGACTCCGTCGCCGCGCTGTCGTTCGCCGACGGCGCGCTGCGCGCCGGTGCCGCCGGGGAGCTGTCCCTCGAGCCGGTGGGGGGCTTCGACTACCTGGCCTCGTAGGTCAGGCAGTCGGCCGCGTCGGCCGCCGGGCCGACCCGGACACCCGGCGCGGTGCACTCGAGCTGCTCGTTGTGCCGGCAGTCGGAGCGGTGACACGCGCCGACCATCCCGGTGCGGTCGAGGCCGGCCCGGAACGAGATCTCGACGAAGGTGCCGCAGTGGGCGTGGTCGCCACTGACCGTGATGGCGCCCGCGTGGCAGGCAGAGTCCGCGTTGTAGGAGCAGCTGCTGACCGAGCAGTCCTGCACCTGGGGGAGTTCCTGCATCGTCGTCATGGCCTCAGGGTGACAGTCCGGCGGGGCCCTCGCCAGCGAGGGAAGGCTGCCCTGACCTGGGCCGACGGCCTCCCGTCCCGGTCCGTCAGGTGGTCGCGGCAGCGTCGGCGACGAGGTGGGTGACCGGGACGTCGCAGCCCCTGCGCAGCCGCCCGGGCTGGTCCCGGCGGAGCCACTGGGACAGCCCGAGCGGCAGGGTGGAGACGGGACGGTCGCGAGGCTGCCGCGTGGGCAGGGTGGCCGACGGCGCCCGGGTCGCACGACCGCGGCAACCAACTGTTCATCTCCCACTCGGCATCCGCCGGCGGCGCGGTGCTCGGTGTCCGCGCGCCAACCGGGCGCGGGTCACGGCGCGCGGGCGTACCGTCACCGACGTGCCCGACCTCCAACAGCGGGGGCTGCACGACGCGGTCGCACGGCATCCACTCGCCGACGCCGCCCGCGGCCTCGCCCGTGACCTGCTCACCGACGCGGACGGCCGCTGGGAGCACACCCAGGGCGTCGCCCGCCGTGCCGCCGCGATCGCCACCGCGGTGCCGGAAGCCGACCGCGAGGTGCTGGTCGCCGCCGCCTGGCTGCACGACATCGGCTACGCGCCGCGGCTGCACCGGTCGGGATTCCACCCCCTCGACGGCGCCTGGCACCTGCAGGACCTCGGCTGGCCCGAGTCGCTGGCCGGGCTGGTCGCGCACCACTCGGCGGCCCGGTTCATCGCCGCGGACCGCGGACTGGCCGGCCCGATGCGCGCCTTCCCGGAGCCCCGCTACGCCTGCGGCCCGGTCGCCGACGCGCTGACCTACGCCGACCAGACCACCGGCCCCGACGGTCAGGTGATGACCGTGGAGGACCGGCTGGCGGAGATGCTGCGCCGACACGGCCCGGACAGCCCCAACGCCCGGGTGCACCCCCGGCGCGCACCGGCCATCCGGGCGGCGGTGCACCGCACCGACCGGCGTCTGCGCGCCGGGCGCTGATCGACCGCTGGGGCGGCTCGGCTCCGGCTCGGCGGTGTCCGTGGCCCCCCGGGACCTGGACCTGCAGACGACGCCGACCGCGGTCCGACCGCCGTCCGTCGAGCCGCCGGACCTCTCCGTCAGGCGGCTCGTCGGAACCAGTCGAGCGTGAGGTCGGCGACGGCGGCAGGGGCGTCGTCGGTGACGAAGTGCGCCGCGTCCTCGACGTAGGCGAACTCGACGCGATCGGCGTACCGCTCCGGGCGGCGGCAGATGCGCCCCAGCTGGTCGGCCCACGGGCGGTCCTGGCGGCCGAACACGACGAGGGTCGGCACCGTGAGCCGCCGGCGTCGGTAGACGCCCTGTGCCATGCGCACGGCTTCGGGCAGCACCATGCCCCGGAGGAGCGGACGCACTGCGGCGTCGATGTCGGGGCGGCGCATCGGGGCGAGGTGCGCGTCGACGGTCGTCTCCGACATCGGTCGGGCGACGTACGCCTCGGAGAAGATGCCGCGCAGTGAGGCGCCCGGGCGGTGCCAGACGAACGCGGGCAGGTGCCGGAAGCCCGGGAGGACCCTCGGGCTGAACTCCACGAAGGCCGGCGGCACGGCGAGCTGCACTGCCGTGCGGACCCGCTCGGGGTGGTCGTAGCTCAGCTGCACCGCGGTGAGGGCGCCCATGTCGTGGGAGACGAGGTGGGCGCGCTCGACGTGGAGGACGTCGAGGAGGGCGAGCAGGTCGCGGAGTCTGGTCTCGCGTTCGACCCGTGGACCGTCGGCCACGGTCCAGCCGGCCCCGCGCAGGTCGGGACAGAGGACGCGGTAGCCCCGTGCGGCGATGACCGGGGCGATGGCGTGCCACTGCCACCAGTGCTCGGGGAACCCGTGCAGCAGCACGACCGGCTCCCCCTCGCCGATGGCGGCGACGTGGGTGTGGAGGCCGGGTGTCTCGACGACGAGGTGGTCGAAGCCGGGGGCCGGTGGCAGCGGCGGCGACCACGCCGACGGGTCGACGGGACGGGGGGCGCGGGGCTCGTGCAGGTCCATGCCGATCTCCTTCGCGCGGAGACACTATGTTCGTAGTAGCACTGTTCATGGTGGACCTCGGGAGAGGAGGAGTCCATGCCTGCGGCCACGCGCGAGCGCGCGCTCGAGGCGGCCGTGGAGTTGCTGGGCGCGCGGGGCGTGCGTGCCCTGAGTCACGCGCGGGTCGACCAACGAGCCGGCCTCCCGCCCGGGTCGACCTCCAACTGGTTCCGCACCCGCCGGGCGCTGCTCGGCGGCATCGTGGACTGGATCGCCGAGCGCGAGCGCGCCGACTTCGACCCGGGTGCGATGCCGACGGTCTCGGACGTCGACGAGCTCGTCGAGGGCTTCTGCGCCATGACGGAACTGCAGTCCCGGACGTTCGCCGCCCGCACCCGTGCCCGCTACGCCCTCTTCCTCGAGCTCGCCGACGACCCCGAGCTCGGCGAGCCGCTGCGACGGCAACGCCGCCTGTTCGAGCGGTGGACCGAGGGCATCGTGGCCGCCGTCGGTGTGGCCGACCCCGTGCCCGCCACGAGGGCCCTCATGGCCCTCGCCGACGGTCTGCTGCTGCACCGGCTCACCGTCGACCCCGAGCTCGACATGCGACCGGCCATCGAACGCGCAGTGCGCGCCCTGGCGGGGTGTCCGGGCTCGACGCCGTGATCGGCGGGCGACCGTGCACACCGGCCGGCCCGGTCCGGCCCGGGACGAGGAAGGCCCTGGCCGGCGAACCGACCAGGGCCTCCTCCGTGGGGTGAGTGACGGGGCTCGAACCCGCGACACCCAGGATCACAACCTGGTGCTCTACCAGCTGAGCTACACCCACCGCGTGCACTCCCGGAGCACGCGGCGCCGGGGGCAGGGACGAGGATACCGGAGCCGGTCAGCCCTCCGACGCGGCCGGGGGTGCGGCGTCGGGTGCGGTGGCCGGCGGGGTGGCGTCGGCGGCGGCGAGGACGTCCGCGAAGGACCCGGCCACCTCGCCGGCCGCGCGCTGGGCCTGCGTCGTCGACGGGCCCGGCGCGTCGACGAACAGCGTCCGGCGGTAGTAGGCGAGCTCGCGGACGGACTCGACGATGTCGGCCAGCGCGCGGTGCGCCAGGCCCTTGGACGGCTGGGCGAAGTAGACGCGGGGGAACCAGCGGCGGGCCAGTTCCTTGATCGAGCTGACGTCGACCATCCGGTAGTGCAGGTGATCGTCGAGCTCGGGCATGTCGCGGGCGAGGAAGCCGCGGTCGGTGCCGATCGAGTTGCCGCACAGGGGAGCGGTGCGCCGCTCGGGCACCCACCGCTTCACGTAGGCGAGCACCTGCTGCTCGGCCTCGGCGACGGTCAGGGTGGAGGCGCGCACCGCCTCGGTCAGCCCGGACCTCGCGTGCATCTCGGTGACGACGTCGGCCATGTCCTCGAGGTCGGCGTCGTCGGCGTGGATCACCAGGTCCAGGCCCGGGTCGAGGACCCGCAGCTCGGAGTCGGTCACCACCACGGCGACCTCGATCAGCTTGTCCTTGGTGAGGTCCAGCCCGGTCATCTCGCAGTCGATCCAGACCAGGTGCCCGCCGCTCTCCGCCACGGCGACCGACCCTACGTCGCGCCCGGCGGTCCCGTCCGTCCCGGCCGTCCGCGTGCCCGCGCCTACCCCACCCGCCACACCGGCGCCAACTCGGGGCGCCGGATCGGCCGTCTCCGCAGGTAGCCTCGCCGCATCCCGTTCCGATACTCCTGGAGCCCTGCCGTGCCCCGATCCGATGCCCCCGCGGCGCCCGCCCGGACGCTGCCGCCGGCACCGGCCTCGCCGGCCGCCGCGCTCCGGCACCCCGTCGCGCTCGTCCGCCGGCTGTGGGCGGCCTACGGGACGCCGGGCCGGCCGGGCCGCCCGACGGGGGAGGCCGAGCTCCGCTGGATCTACACCGCCTGGCTCGGCGCGTTCCTGCTCAAGATGCTCGGCTCGTCCTGGGACGTGTCCTGGCACTTCAAGTGGCTGCGCGACGACCTCGCGCCGCCGCACCTGCTCAACTCCGCGGGCACCGCGGTCGTCATCGCCCTCGTCGCGTTCCACAGCTACACCGGCTACGGCGTCGACCGGCGGGCGCTGCGGCTGATGCAGTGGGGGATCGCGACCTTCCTGGTCGCCATCCCGATCGACATCGTCAACCACCGGGTCAACGGGCTGGACATCACCAGCTGGAGCCCCAGCCACGCGCTGCTCTACATCGGCACGGCGATCATGCTCGCCGGGGCGATCCGGGGGTGGTGGCTCTCCGCCGCCCCCGGCCGCGTCCGCGACCTGGTGTCGCTGGGCCTGTGGCTGTTCTTCGTCGAGAACGCGGTCTTCCCCAACCAGCACCAGGAGTACGGCGTCCTGTCGCTGCGCGCCTACGAGGCCGGGGCGACGACGGCCGAGCAGCAGCTGCTCGACTTCGCCGCCGCGCAGGGCCAGACGCCGACGATGTTCATGCTCCCGGTGCCGTCCTGGGTGCACCCCGCGTGGCTCCTCTGCGCCGGCCTGCTCTCGCTGGTCGTCGCCCGCCGGGTCGTCGGCCGGCGCTGGACCGCGACCGTCGTCGCCGGCACCTACCTCGCCTACCGCGCCGTGACGTGGGCGGGTCTGGTGGCCATCGGCTTCCCGCCCTCGGTGCTGCCGCTGGTCCTGCTGGTCGGCGCCGTGTGCGTCGACCTCGCGGTCACCCACCGGCTGCCCGGCTGGACCGCCGCTCCCGCCACCGCCGCCGCGGTCTACGCCGCCGCCTGGCTGTGCGACGCGGCGGGGGTCCTGCCGCCGTGGAACTGGTCGTGGTGGTCGATCACGCTGGTCGTCGCGGCGTTCACCGCGCTCTGGGCGGCGGTCGACGTCGTCGCCGGCAGCCGGGCGTACGCCGCCTGGATGCGGCCGGTCGAACCCGGCCGGGCGGCCGAGCCCGTCCTCGCCGGCGCGCCGGCCGACGGCGGCGCGCCGACCCGTTGAGGAACGGGACCGGCCCGTCACGTGTCGGTAGCGTCGGGTCCCGGCCGCCGGCCCGGGCCCGCTCCGCACCCGCCCGTGTGCCCGCCCGTGCGCCCCTGCACCCCACCCGCCCCCGGAGGACCACGTGCTGCCCCTGACCCCGGTGCCGCCGCAGACGGCGGGGGAGCGTGCGCTCTACGCCGAGTTGACCCGCTGGGACCGCGGCGGCGCGATCCGCGGCGCCGTCGTGGCCTCGCTCCCCGTCGTCGACGGGCCGATGGAGCGGCGGTACTCCGACGCCGTCCTCCTGGTCCCGGAGGGCCTGGCAGTGGTGCGTGTCGCCGAGGTGGTCCGCCAGCGCGGCGTGGTCACCGTGACGCCCGAGGGGGCCTGGACGATCGGCCCCGGCGCCGGACCGGGTGAGGTCCTGCAGCTGGCCGGCGGCGGCTCGACCCCGCTCGACGGCCTCATGCGCGCCGGCATGGACACCGCCGTCCGGCTGCGCCGGGCCGGGCTGGAGCCGGGCCGGATCGCTCGGGTCACCGTCCTCGTCGGCGACCTCACCGGGCTGGACCCCGCCGACGGCGACCTCGGCGACGGCGACCAGGTCGCGCTGCTGGAGACGCGCTCGCTGCTGCTGGGCATCTCCCGGGCGGCCCGCTACGCCGGCGTGGACAACCCCCGGCTGTGGACCACCGCCGACGTCCGCGCCGCGCTGACCGCGCTCGGCTACGAGGGGCGGGGACCCACGGTCGAGGAGCTCAACGGCGAGGGCTTCCCGTACTCGCCCTACGTGCTGCGCCGCCGGGAGCTGCTCGCCCCGGCGGCGATGGCCGCCTCGCCGGCCCTGGGCGGGGTGTCCTCCCTTCCCGCGCCGGCCCTGCCGTCGCCACCCCCGCCCGCGCCCGCCGCTCCGGCGGTCCCGCCGGTGCCCGCCCCCGCCGGCCCGCCGGCCGGCCCGCTGGTCGACCCGGTGGCGGCCGCCGCCGTCGCCGCGGCCGCCATCCGGGCCGACGAGGAGGCCGCCGCCCGGGCCGCCGCCGGCCTGGCGGCCGCCGCTCCGGTGATGCCCACGCCGCGCCCGGCCACCGCCCGGTTCGAGGCGCCCGCCGTCGACTCCGGCGCCGGGGCGCCGCCGGTCGGCATCGAGGACACCGGCGGGCTCGGCGGACTCTTCGGTGGCTCGTCCGGCGGGGACGACCGCTCCGAGGCCGCGTCGTGGCCGCCGGTGGCCCCGGCCCCGGTCGCCGCGCCGGCACCCGAGGCGCCCCTGCTCGCGGCCCCGCCGGCCACCTCCCTGTCCGCCGAGGCGCCGCCCGCCCCGCTCGTGGGACCCCGCCGCCGCACCTCCGCCGCCCACCGCCGGCTGGCCCTGCTCGCCGTCGCGGCCGTGGCCGCGGTCGCCGTCCTCGTGGGGCTGGTCGCCGGGCTCACCGGAGGCGGGGAGGAGGCGGCCTCCGCGCAGGAGCCGCCCGCCGCGGGCAGCGCCCCGGCCGCGCCGCCCGCCGCGGGGCCGACGCCCGGCACGGCCAGCGTGCTCGACGGCCGGACGTTCCTCCTGCAGCAGGTGCAGGTCGACGACACCTGCGTGGGCAACTCCTACGGCGACGTCGCGAGCTCCTTCGAGACCGCCGACTGCACCGGGCTGGCCCGTGCGCTGTGGTCGACCGACGTCGACGGCCGGGCGGTCGTCGTGTCGGTGGCCAAGGTCGACATGGGCGACACCGTCGCCGCGCGGGCCCTGCGGGCGCTGGCCGACACCGACGGCAGCGGCAACGTCAGCGACCTGCTCCGCGAGGGCGTCACCTACCCCGGCGCCCCCGCGCAGCTCTCCGGCGCCGAGTACGCCAGCGCCGTCGGGGGCAGCCTGGTCACCATCGTCGAGACCGCGTGGGCCGACGGCGGCCCGGGCGACCTCGCCGACCTGGACCTGGTCGCCGGCGCCGGCCTCGCCCTGCCGATGCCCGTCCCCGCCGCCGACTGAGGCGCGCTGAGGGAGCCATTATCGCGATAATGGCTCCCTCGCGGGCCGCGCTCAGGCGGTGACGTCGACCAGCACCTTGCCGACGGCGCCGTCCTCGACCGCGCGGTGGGCCTCGGCGGTCTCGGCCAGCGGGTACACGTGCAGCGGCAGCCCCGCGTCGTCGCCCACCCGGACCGCGCCGTCGAGGACCGCGGCGTTGACGTCCTCGACGCCGATCACCTTGGCGCGCTCGGGCAGGGTGTAGACGTAGACGAAGCTCCACCGTGCGTTGGGCACCATCTGCGCGCGCACCGGGATGGTGACCTCGGCGCCGCCGTCGTCGGCGTACACGGCCACCGCCCCGTGCATCCCGATCACCTGCGCGTCGACGGCGGCGTTGCGGGCCGCCGACACCTCGACGACGACGTCGACCCCCTTGGGCGCGACCTTGCGGACCTCGGCGACGACGTCCTGCTGCCGGTAGTCGACGACGTGCGAGGCGCCGGCGGCCGCTGCCAGCTGCGCCTTGCGCGGACTGCTCACCGTGGCGACCACCGTGGCGTCGGCCCGGCGGGCCAGCTGGATCGCGGCGTTGCCGACCGCGCCCGCGCCGCCCTGCACCAGCACGGTCCGCCCGGTGAGCGAGCCGGGGCCGATCCGGTCGGGCACCGACTCGCCGAGGGTGAGGCAGCGGTGCGCGGTGAGGAACGGGATGCCCAGCGCCGCGCCCAGCTCGAAGGACCGGTCCGCACCGAGCAGCACCGCCTGCCGCAGCGGGACGACGGTGTACTCGGCGGCGGTGCCCCAGGGGCGCTGCCAGGCCGCCTCCCACACCCACACCCGCTGGCCGGTGACCGCCGGGTCGACGCCCCGGCCGACCGCCTCGACGGTGCCGGCGCCGTCCTGGCCGGGGACCTGGCCCTCCGGCCCGGGTTCTCTCGTGCGGCGGGACTTCCAGTCGGTGGGGTTGACGCCGGCCATCGCGAGGCGCACGAGGACCTCGCCGGGGCCGGGCTCGGGGGTGGGGCGGTCGGTCAGCTCGAGGACCTCGGGTCCGCCGGTCCGGGTGTAGGTGACGGCACGCACGGCACGGGCCTACCCAGGTGCACGGGGGAGTTGTGTACGACGGCGTTCCGCCTGGTCAGGTGGCCGGAGGTGTTCACCCGAGGGGCCTTGTGCGGGCAGTGACGGATGCGTCACGCTCGTGTCTGCCCGCACCGTGGCCGCCGGAGGGGGAGGCGCGGGGGGACGGCTGCGGACGCCCCGGAGGTCGCCGGTGTCTCCTCTCCTGATCCGTCAACTCGCCGTCGAGTTCCTCGGCACCGCCCTGCTGGTCGTCGTCGCGGTCGGCGCGGCCGTCGCCGGCATCGACGACGTCGGCCCGCTGGGCGTGGCCCTGGCGTTCGGTCTGACCCTGCTGGCCCTCGCCTACGCGATCGGGCCGATCTCGGGGTGTCACGTCAACCCGGCGGTCACCCTCGGCGTGCTCCTGTCCCGCGGGATGACCGGCACCGAGGCGGCGTGCTACTGGGCCGCCCAGTTCGCCGGCGGCATCGCGGGTGCCGCGGTGCTCGCGCTGCTGACCAGCGACTTCGGCGAGGTCACCGACCAGACCGGCACCCTGGGCTCGAACGGCTGGGGCGAGACCGTCAGCGGCGGCGGCGCGTTCGTCGTCGAGGTGCTGCTGACCTTCGTCCTGGTGGCGGTCGTCCTGCTGGTCACGGGCAAGGCGGCGGCGCCGGGCTTCGCCGGCCTGGCCATCGGTCTCACGCTCGCCGCGGTGCACGTCGTCGGCATCCCGCTCACCGGCACCTCGGTGAACCCCGCCCGCTCCCTCGGCCCGGCGCTGTTCGCCGGGGGCGAGGCGCTGTCGCAGGTGTGGCTGTTCATCGTGGCGCCGCTGGTGGGCGCCGCCCTCGCGGTGCTGGTCGTCCGCGCGCTGTCGGTGCCGACCCTGACCGTGGAGCAGGCCGGCCCGACGGTCACCCGGGACGAGACCGGCGTCCAGGTGCCCGAGGCCGACACCGACGGCGACGGCACCCCGCTGCCCCGCGCCCGGACCCCGGAGGAGGCCGGGGACCCCGACCGGCGGGACCGCGCGCCCAGCTGAGCCGGCGGCCGATCCGGTGCCCGCGGTCAGGCCGTGGGCACCGGGCCGGCGGCCGTCGCCCGCTCGGCCTGGACGCGGCGCCAGTGGTAGACGTACAGCGGCAGGGCGATCAACAGCGTGGTCGCGGCCCCCACCACGCCGATCACCTCGTAGCGGCGCTGGGAGTCCAGCGACTGCTCGGCGAGCCGCCGCTCCTGCTCGTCGTCGAGCATCGGGTCCCCGACGAAGCCCACGCCGGGGTCGGGGTAGGCGATGCCCACCACACCCTGCACCAGCTGCACGGCCGCGAAGATCGAGATCACCAGCGTGACCAGGCAGACCAGGTACAGGTAGACGTTGCGGAGGGTCAGGCGCTCGGTCACGGGGACTCCGGTCGTCGGCCGGCGTCGGCCGCCGGCGGTCGCCCGTCATCCTGGGGACGGCGACCGCCGCGGCGGGCCCTGACGCGACCCGCCGCGGCCGAACCGTTACCGGTCCCGCCGGGCCGGGGTAGGGGCGCTGCGTGATGAGCGCGTGACGACGGAGGACCCCGCCCGCCTGGCCCGGGTCGTCCCGCGGCTGCACCGTGCCCTGCTCTACCGCCGCCACCACGGGCGGCTGCCGCCGTGGGGTCCGCCGCGGACGTTCACCGAGAAGCTCGACCGGCGGATCACCCGGGACCGCCGCCCGCTGCTCGCGCCCACCTGCGACAAGCTGGCGGTGAAGGAGCACTTCGCCCGTCGCGCGCCCGGGCTGCGCATCCCGCGGACGCACTGGACCGGCACCGACGTCAAGGACCTCGCCGAGGTGGAGCTGCCCGACCGGTGGGTGCTCAAGCCCAACCACTCGTGCCGCCGGGTGCTGCTGGGGGAGGGGCGGCCCGACCCGGCCGACCTCGCCCGGCGCACCGACGGCTGGGTCGCCGAGCGCTACTGGCGCAAGAGCGAGGAGTGGGCCTACCGGCACGCGCGGCCGTGCCTGCTGGTCGAGGAGCACGTGGGCCCGCCGGGGGAGGTGCCGGCCGACCTCAAGGTGCTCGTGTTCGACGGCGTCCCGCGGCTGGTGGGCGTGCACACCGACCGGCGCGACGGGCTCCGGGCGCGCCTCTACACCCCCGACTGGGAGCCGCTGCCGTGGACCTGGGGCTACCCGCCCGGGCCCGGCGTCCCCCGCCCGGCGTGGCTGCCGGACCTGCTGGCCGCGGCCGCGGCGGTCGCCGAGGGCTTCGACATGCTGCGCGTGGACCTCTACCACTCCGGTGGGCGGCTGTGGGGCGGCGAGCTCACCCCCTACCCCGGCGCGGGCCTGAGCCGCCTCGAGCCGGGCCTGGACGCCTGGCTGGGCGGCTGGTGGACCCTGCCGGGGTCGCTGCGGGCGCCCGCGCCGGGCCGCTCACCCCGGGGGGTGGTGCTCTCCGAACCCGGCTGATCCGGAACGGGACCGGTGCCGATTGGGCGGCATGGAACTCGCCGCGCTGGGCCGCCTCGGCCGCCACCTGCCCGAGGGCCGCCTGCTGCCCGACGAGGTGTGGCGGCGCCGGCACGCGGTCCTGCTGCGCCTGGCCGCCGTGCAGGCGCTCGCCATCGGTGTCCTGGCGCTCGCCCGCGGCTGGCCGCCCCTGGCCGCGGTGGGCGCCGCGGCGGTGGCGGCCTACCCGCTGTCCTTCTCGCTGCTGCCGGGCGCCGGGCGCACGCTGCGCTCGGCCGGGACGACGGCGAGCCTGCTCGCCGCGGCGGTGCTGCTCGTGCACGTGTTCGACGGGCTGACCGAGGCGCACTTCGCCTTCTTCGTGCTCGTCGGCCTGGTGTCGCTGTACCAGGACTGGATCCCCTTCGGCCTGGCCCTGGCCGTCGTCGTGCTGCACCACGGCGTCGTCGGCACGCTGTTCCCGCACTCGGTCTTCGACCACGACGCCGCCCTGCGCGACCCGTGGGTGTGGGCCGCGGTGCACGGCGGGTTCGTGCTGGCCGCGAGCCTGGCCAACCTGGCCTCCTGGCGGCTCAACGAGCGGCAGGGGCTGCACGACCCGCTCACCGGGCTGGCCAACCGCACGCGGCTGGTGCGGGGCATGGCCCGGCTGCTGGAGCGCCGGCCCGCCGGCCGGGTCAGCGTGCTGTTCCTCGACCTCGACGACTTCAAGGACGTCAACGACAGCCGCGGGCACGCCGCCGGCGACCAGCTGCTCACCACGGTCGGCCGCCGGCTGCAGGCGTGCACGCGGGCGGGGGACGAGGTGGGCCGGCTGGGCGGGGACGAGTTCGCCGTCGTGGTCGACGGCGACGCCGACGAGGCCGCGGCGCTCGGTGAGCGGGTGCTCGCGGCGCTCGCCGAGCCGGTCGACGTCGGCGGCCGGCCGCTGTCGGTGCAGGTGAGCATCGGCGTCGCCGACACCGGCACGGCCGCCGACCGCCGGCCCGCGACGCTGCTGCGCAACGCCGACCTGGCGATGTACCAGGCCAAGGCGGCCGGCAAGAACCGGCTGGTGCGCTACGCGCCGGGCATGGCCGAGGCGGCCCGGTGCGAGGCCGACCTGCTCGCCGACCTCGCCGGCGCGACCCGGGCCGGGCAGCTGGAGGTCCACTACCAGCCGACCGTCGACCTGTCCGACGGCCGCACCACCGGCTACGAGGCGCTCCTGCGGTGGTACCACCCCACCCGCGGGCTCGTGCCCCCGGCGGAGTTCGTCCCGCTGGCCGAGCAGAGCGGCTCCATCGTCGAGATCGGCCGCTGGGTGCTCCGGCAGGCGGTGCACCAGGCGGCTGCGTGGACGGCCGACTCCGGCCGCCCGCTCGGCATGGCGGTCAACCTCTCGCCACGGCAGCTGGCCGACGACGACGTCGTGGCGCTGGTCGCCGGCGCCCTCGCCGACTCCGGCCTGCCCGCCGTCCAGCTCACGCTCGAGATCACCGAGGGGGTGCTGCTGCGCGACGTCGACGAGGTCGTCGGCCGGCTCGCCGCGCTGCGGGCGCTGGGTGTGCGGATCGCCATCGACGACTTCGGCACCGGGTACGCGAGCCTGTCCTACCTGCGCCGGCTGCCCGCCGACGTCCTCAAGATCGACCGCAGCTTCGTGCACGAGCTGGGCGCCGGTGGCCGCTCCACCACCCTGGTCGCCTCGATGATCGAGCTGGCCCGCAGCCTCGGCCTGGCGGTGGTGGCCGAGGGCGTGGAGACGGTCCAGCAGCAGGCGGTGCTCGGCGACCTGGCCTGCTCGCACGCGCAGGGGTTCCTCTTCGGCCGCCCGCAGCCCGCGCCCGCGCACGACCCCGCCGACCAGGTGCCGGCGGACGTCGTCCCCGCGCCTCGCGGCGAGGTCACGGCCGTCTGACCGGATCCGGAACCGGGTGGCCTGCAGCGGGACGGGTGCCGCTAGCCTCGTGCCGCACCGTGACACCCGTCACACCGTGCGTCACCCCTCGACGATGAGGACGGTCCGTGCACCCAGCTCCCGCATCGCCCACCCGTCGCCGTCTCGGCGGGATCCTCGCCCTCGCGACGGCGCTCTCCCTGTGCCCGCTCGCCGCCGGGGTCGCGACCGCCGCCCCGCCTCCACCGACGAGCCCGACGGCGCCCGACCTCGGTGTCGACGTCACCGTGTTCGACCCGAGCACGCCGGTCAGCGAGATCCAGGCGACGCTCGACGCCACCTGGGAACGGCAGCGCGACAACGAGATGGGCAGCGAGCGCTACGCCTACCTCTTCCGGCCGGGGACCTACGGCACCGACGAGCAGCCGCTGCAGATCAAGGTGGGCTACTACACCGAGATCAGCGGCCTGGGCGCCGAGCCCTCGGACGTGGTCATCAACGGCAAGGTCGAGACCTACAACCGCTGCCTGACACCGGACAACTGCATCGCGCTGAACAACTTCTGGCGCACCGTCTCGAACCTCACCATCGACGTGAACGCCGCCGGCCAGGACGGCTGCCGGTCCACCGCCAACTTCTGGGCGGTCTCGCAGGCGGTCTCGATGCGCCGCGTGCAGGTCACCGGCGGCACGCTGTCGCTGATGGACTACTGCACCGCCGGGCCGCAGTACGCCAGCGGCGGCTTCATCGCCGACTCGCAGCTGCCGGCCGTCGTCAACGGCTCCCAGCAGCAGTGGCTGACCCGCAACAGCTCGGTGACCTCCTGGTCCAACGGCGTCTGGAACCAGGTCTTCGCCGGCGTCGAGGGCGCGCCGGACGACGCAGGGTTCCCCACGCCGCCGTACACCACGCTGGAGACCGCCCCGGTCAGCCGCGAGAAGCCGTACCTGTTCGTCGACGACGAGGGCCGCTGGAACGTGCGGGTGCCCTCGGCGCAGCGCGACACGGCGGGCACCAGCTGGGACGAGGGGACGACCCCGGGGCGGACCGTCCCGATCACCGAGTTCCTCGTCGCCACGCCGTCGACGCCGGTGCAGCAGGTGAACAACCACCTGGCCCGGGGCGGGCACCTGTTGCTGACCCCCGGCACCTACGACGTGGCGCGCAGCATCGACGTCAAGCGACCGGGCACCGTGGTCCTGGGCATCGGGCACGCCACGCTGACCGCGGTCGGCGGCGTGGTGCCGCTGACGGTGGCCGACGTGCCCGGCGTCGTCGTCGCCGGCGTGACCGTCGACGCCGGCACCGTCGAGTCGCCGGCGCTGCTCCGGGTCGGGCGGCCGAACGGGAACGGCGGGCGGTCGGACGCGGCCGACCCGACGACGCTGTCGGACGTGTACTTCCGCGTGGGCGGGCCGCACGTCGGCAAGGTCGACACCGCGCTCGAGGTCAACAGCGACGACGTGCTCGTCGACCACACCTGGGTGTGGCGGGCCGACCACGGCGTCGAGCCGTTCACCGAGGGGTACCTCGGCGACACCGACCGCTGGCGCACCAACACCGGCCGCGTGGGCGCCGAGGTCAACGGCGACCGGGTGACCGCGACCGGCCTGTTCGTGGAGCACTTCCAGACGCACAACACCGTCTGGAACGGCGAGGACGGCACCACGGTGCTGTACCAGAACGAGCTGCCCTACGACCCGCCGTCGCAGGCCGACTGGCAGCAGCCCGACGGCACCCTGGGCTGGGCCGGGTACAAGGTCGGCGACGACGTGCAGCGGCACGAGCTGTACGGCGGCGGTGTCTACGGCTACCAGCGCAACGCCGCTCCGGGGATCACCACCGAGCGCGGCTTCGAGGTGCCCGAGGCGCCGGGCGTGCGGCTGGAGCACGTGATGACCGTCCACCTCGACGGCATCGGGGTGATCGAGCACGTGGTGGACGACGTGGGTGGCCGGGCCGACGCCAGCAACCAGGGCCGGCCGCGGTACGTCGTCGAGTACCCGTGACGCGAGGGTGAGGCCGGTGGGCCGCGGCGGGGGTGCCGCCGCGGCCCACCGGGGCGACGAGCCGGGTGGTCAGCCGCGCGGCCCGGGGATGTCCGGTGTCCGGATCGGGCGGAACGCCTCCCGGAGCTCGGACGTGAACAGCTCGGGCTCCTCCCAGGCGGCGAAGTGCCCGCCCCGGTCGACCGCGTTGAAGTAGGTGAGGGTCGGGTACGCCGCCTCGGCCCAGCTGCGCGGGGTCCGCCAGATCTCGCCCGGGAACGTGGTGAAGCCGACCGGCACGGAGACGGCCGGAGGTGCCTGGGCGGCCGCCGCCGCGGAGGCCGCGACCCCGTAGCTGTCCCAGTAGGACCGGGCCGCCGAGGCGCCGGTGCCGGTCAGCCAGTACACCGAGATGTTGTCCAGGACGTGGTCCCGGGTGAGATTGCCCACGGGCTCCCCGTCGACGAAGGCGCGGGAGATCTTGTAGTAGGCGTCGGTGTCGTGGTCGAGCATCCACGCGGCCAGGGCGACGGGGGAGTCGAGCAGGGCGTAGCCGATCGTCTGCGGCCGGGTCGCCTGCTCCAGGAAGTAGGCGAAGCCGCTCGACCGGAAGGTGGCGATCGCCTCGAGGCCGGCCCGTTCCTCGTCGGTGTCCGACGACAGGCCGCCGCCCAGGGCGGTGACCAGCAGGTTCAGGTGGATGCCGAGCAGCCCCTCGGGTGCCTGCCGGCCCATCGCGTCGGTGACGCCGGCGCCGACGTCCCCGCCCTGGGCGACGTAGCGGGTGTACCCGAGCCGGCGCATCAGCTCCGCCCAGGCCCGCCCGACGCGGGCGACGTCCCAGCCGGGCTCGGTCGGCTCGCCGGAGAAGCCGTAGCCGGGCAGCGACGGCAGCACCAGGTGGAAGGCGTCCTCGGCGCGGCCGCCGTGCGCCGTCGGGTCGGTCAGCGGGCCGACCGTCTCGAGCAGCTCGACGACGGAGCCTGGCCAGCCGTGGGTCATGACCAGCGGCAGGGCGTCCGCGTGCGGCGAGCGCACGTGGATGAAGTGGACGTCCACCCCGTCGATCTCGGTCCGGAACTGCGGCAGCGCGTTGAGCCGCGCCTCGCAGCGGCGCCAGTCGTACTCGTCGGCCCAGTAGCGGGCCAGCGCCTGCACCGTCGCCAGCTGCACGCCCTGGGAGCGGTCGGTGACCAGCTCCCGGGACGGCCAGCGCGTGGCGGCCAGACGGCTGCGCAGCTCGGTGAGCGCCTCTTCCGGGACGTCCACGCGGAACGGACGGATCGCACTGCCGGTCTGTTCGGCGACTGTGGTCATGACGGCCTGCCCTCGACATGGATGCGGGGAAGTCGCGGACCGGGCCAGATCAGCGAGCGCACCACAGCACCGGCGGGGATCCGGGCTTCCAGGACGAGACCACCGCACACCCTCGGGCGGCTCGTCGCACCCGTCGAAGTCCCTGGCCCGCCCTAGGGTGGGCGGTGCCGGCGCGCTCGCCGTCAGGAGATGCTGCCGATGACTGCCGAGCTGAGGACGTTCGTCGACTTCGACGCCACACCCGAGCGGGTGTGGCACGTGCTCACCGATCTGCCCGCCTACGCGGAGTGGAACCCCTTCGTCACCAGGGCTGAGGGGGCGGTCGTGGTCGGGTCCCGGCTGTCGGTCAGCGTCCCGCCCGCGAACCCCCTCGTGGACCCGAGACCGCGTCCCACGGTCCTCGAGGTGGTGCCCCTCCGACGGCTGCGGGTGCGGAGCCGCCTGGACAGGTTGCGCATCCCGGGCCTGTTCACCGTCGAGCTCACCATGACTCTCACCGATCACGACGGGGGAGTGCGGCTGTGGTGGCAGGACGAGTTCCGAGGGCTCCTGGCGCCCCTGCTGATCCGTTCCCTGAACCGCCACCGGCTGGCCGCGTTCCACGGCATGACCGCCGCGCTCAAGAGCCGGGTCGAGGGCTCGCCAGGATCGCCTCCTGCTTGAGGAGGGCCGTCCCTCGGTCGCCATGGAGCCCCTTCACTTGTGGCATCGAGTGCCATAACGTGTGGCCGTCGTCACACCGGAGCGGACGTGGAGGTCGGCCATGGGGCGCGTCGAGGGCAAGGTCGCATTCATCACCGGAGCCGCCCGCGGGCAGGGCCGCAGCCACGCGATCCGGCTGGCCGAGGAGGGCGCGGACGTCATCGCGGTCGACCTGTGCGGTCAGATCGACACGGTGCCCTACGCCATGGCGACGCCGGAGGACCTGGAACAGACCGTCAAGGCGGTCGAGGCGCTCGACCGCCGGATCGTCGCCCGGGAGGCCGACGTCCGTGACCTCGCAGCGCTGCAGGCCGTCGTCGACGAGGGGGTGGCCGAGCTGGGCGGACGCCTCGACATCGTCTCGGCCAACGCGGGGATCGCCAGCACCGGCACGCTGACCACCGAGTTCAGCGAGGAGAGCTGGGCCGACATGATCGACGTCAACCTCACCGGCGTGTGGCACACGACCAAGGTCGCCGTCCCGCACATGGTCGCGGCGGGCAACGGCGGGTGCATCGTCCTCACCAGCTCCGCGGCCGGGCTGATGGCCTACCCCGGCGTCGGCCACTACGTCGCGGCGAAGCACGGCGTGGTCGGGTTGATGCGCACGCTGGCGCTGGAACTGGCGCCCCACATGATCCGGGTCAACAGCATCCACCCGACGCAGGTGGACACCGACATGATCCAGAACGAGACGATCTGGAAGCTGTTCGCCCCGGACGAGCCGAACCCGTCCCGTGAGTCCTTCGCGCCGATCTCGCAGGAGATGAACGCCCTGCCGATCCCCTGGGTCGAGTCGCGCGACATCTCCAACGCCCTGCTGTTCCTGGCCTCCGACGAGGGCCGGTACATCACCGGCGTGACGCTGCCCGTCGACGCCGGCGCCGTCATCAAGTAGGGGAGGAGCAGCCATGCCAGGACGTGTCGAGGGCAAGGTCGCGTTCGTCACCGGAGCCGCCCGCGGTCAGGGGCGCAGCCACGCCATCCGCCTCGCCGAGGAGGGGGCCGACATCATCGCGGTCGACATCTGCCAGCAGATGGGGACGGTGCCCTATCCCATGGCGACGCCGGACGACCTCGCCGAGACGGTGAAGGAGGTGGAGTCGCTCGACCGCCGGATCGTGGCCACCCAGGCAGACGTGCGCGACGCCGAGGCGCTGCGGGCGGCCGTCGACCGGGGCGTCGCGGAACTCGGGCGGCTGGACATCGTGTGCGCGAACGCGGGCATCTTCAGCTTCACCACCGAGGAGCTGGGTGAGCGGATGTGGCGCGAGATGATCGACGTCAACCTCACCGGCGTGTGGCGCACCGCCAAGGTCGCCGTGCCGCACGTGATCGAGGGCGGTCGCGGCGGCTCGATCATCATGACCAGCTCGACGGCCGGCCTGCAGGGCTTCCCCAACTTCGCCCACTACGTCGCGGCCAAGCACGGTGTGGTCGGCCTGATGCGCACCCTGGCCCTGGAGCTCGCGCCGCACATGATCCGGGTCAACAGCGTGCACCCGACCAGCGTCGACACCGCCATGATCCACAACCGGGCGACCTACGACCTGTTCGCCCCCGACCTCGACGACCCGACGCGGGAGCAGGTGGCCGAGCGCTTCCGGGCGCTGAACGCGCTGCCGATCGAGTGGGTCGACGTCCGGGACATCAGCAACGCGGTGCTGTTCCTCGCCTCCGACGAGGCGCGCTACGTCACCGGGGTGACCCTGCCGGTCGACGCCGGCTCGACCCAGAAGTGAGGGGAGCGCACTGAGCGAGCAGGAGCCGGCCGGCATCGCGGACGTGCGCGCCCGCGTGGCCGCGCGGATCGTCGGCCGCGAGGACGAACTCGACCTCGTCCTCGCGGCCGTCGCCGCCGGCCGCGACATCGTGCTCGAGGGCCCGCCGGGCACCAGCAAGACGACGATGCTCAAGGCGATCACCGCGGAGTGGGGCATCCCGCTGCTGTTCGTCGAGGGCAACGCCGACCTGACCCCGGCGAAGATCGTCGGCCACCACAACCCGGCGCGGGTGCTGCGCGAGGACTACAGCGCCGACAACTTCGTGCCGGGTCCGCTGGTCGAGGCGATGGAACAGGGCGGTTTCCTCTACATCGAGGAGTTCAACCGGGCGCCGGAGGACACCCTCAACACCCTGCTGACGGCGATCGCCGACCGGACCGTCGCCGTCCCCCGGGTGGGCACGGTCACCGCCCGGCCGACGTTCCGGGTGATCGCCTCGATGAACCCCTACGACAACGTCGGGACGACGCGGCTGTCGACCAGCGTCCACGACCGGCTGTGCCGCCTGGCGATCGGCTACCAGGACGAGGCGGCCGAGCGCGACATCGTGGCGCTGCGGGCCGGCGGAGCCGAGGGGGAGCTGCGGACGGCGCTCGTGGCCGACGGCGTCGCGGTGACCCGGGCGACGCGGGCGCACCCCGACGTGCGGCAGGGCAGCAGCGTCCGCGGTGCGATCGACACGGTGCTGGTCGCCCTGCAGCTGGCGGCGCTGCGCGGCATCACCCTGCCGGCCGACGACCGGTACGCACCGACCGTCCGCGACGCGATGGTCGTGGCGCTGTCGGGGCGGATCCACCTCGACGAGGCGGCCGAGACCACCCCGGAGCAGGTGCTCCGCGAGATCTGGGAGGACCGCTTCGTCCTGACCCCGGCGGCCGCCGCTCCCGGTTGAAGTGCGGTCGAGGCCGACTCGCCGGTGCGCCGCCCCGGCCCGCCCCGGCCCACCTCGCGCCCGCCGCTGCGACGCAGGCCCAAGCAGCTGTCGGAGGAGCCGACGCTGTTCGACCGCACGCCCTCGGCCGGAGGCGGCACCGTGCTGACCGCGCTGCCCGGCGGCCGGCGGCGGTCCGGGCCGGCCCCAGCGGGCGGCAGCGCTCCGGGGACCACTGACGAGCCGGCCGAGATGGTGACCCTGCCCGCCGACGGACCCGGCCCGGACCCGGCGGTGCGGGCCCGGGCGCGGCAGATCGCCACCCGGCTGTCGGTGCCCCGGCCGCAGCACGACGCGGTGGCGCGGCGGGGCGCGGGCGACCTGGCGAGCGTGCCGTACCGCGGAGGCGCCGACGACATCGACCTCGACCGCACCATCGAGGTGCTGGCCGAGCGCCCGCTGCCCGAGGACGAGGACGTCGTCGTGCGCGAGCGGGTCCGCACCCGGCGGTCGGTCGTCCTGGCCGTCGACGTCTCGGGGTCGATGCGCGGCGAACGGATCCGGACGGCGGCGGCCACCGTGGCGGCCCTGGCAGCCGAGCTCCGGAGCGACGACCTCGCCGTCCTCGCCTTCTGGTCCGATGCGGCGTCGCTGCTGCACCTCGGGCAGCCGGTCGCGCCGCTGGTCCTGCTCGACCAGCTGCTGGCGATCCCGGCCAAGGGCCTGACCAACCTGGCCTTCCCGCTGCAGCAGGCGGCGCGCGAGCTGGCACGGGCGCCGGCCCGCGACGCCCGCGTGGTGCTGCTGTCGGACTGCGTGCACAACGCCGGGCCCGACCCCCGGCCGCTCGCGGCCCGGCTGCCGCGGCTGGACGTGCTGCTCGACGTCTCGGGTGAGCAGGACGTGCAGCTGGCCCGGGAGCTGGCGCGGGCCGGACGTGGCCGGCTCGCGCGGATCCGCACCCACCGCGACGTGGCCCCGGCGTTGAGCCGCGCGTTCGCCGGCTGACCGGCCTCAGGGACCGGGCGGCAGCAGGAGGTCGAGGCAGCGGGCGAGCACCTCGAACAGGTCAGACTCCGGATGGGCCAGCCAGTGCTCGTGGGCGGTCAGGGTCGCGGCCAGCACGGCCTGGCCCACCGCGCGCGGGAACAGCGCGTCGGCCGCCTGCCCGCTGCGGTCGGCGACGAACGCCGCGGCGGCGGCGCGCCAGGCGGCGTAGCGCGACATGGCGTGCGCCTGGACCGCCGGCACCGTGAGCAGCAGCTGGGCGCGCTGCCGGGCCCACTCGCGCTCCTCGTCGGGGAACCGCAGGGCGGCGACCACCGAGCGGGTCACGACGTCCTGGTACGGCTCCGAGCGGCCGCCCTCGGCGAGGTGCTCCTCGAGCCGGCGCAGCTCCGCGTCGGACTCGACGAACAGGACGTCGGCCTTGGTGGGGAAGTACCGGAAGAACGTGCGGCGGCCGATGCCCGCGGCCGTCGCGATGTCCTCGACGCTGGTGGCGTCGAAGCCGCGGTCGACGAACAGCTGCTGCGCCACCGCCGCCAGCTCGTGAGGCGTGGTGACGGCCGGGCGGCCGCCACGGTCCGTGCGCAGCCGTGCGGGCTCGGTGTCCACCTGGAGGATGGTGCCGCACGGTCGCCCCGGTGCCGAGCGGGCCGGTCCGCACCGTCGCCGCCCGCACGCAGGACGGGACGGTGCGGCCACCGTCGAGCGCGGACGTGTTCCGGCTGGTCCGCCGGGGGTAGGGGCAGCGCCCCGGCCGTCCGGACCCGGACGGCGACCCTGGACCGGGAGGTCGGCATGGCCGAGAAGAGCGGCGCGGGCAGTGCCACGGCGCAGAAGGCGAACGCCAAGGCGGAGGAGGAGGGCGAGAAGAACCCGCGCAAGAGCTCGGCCGCCCAGAGCGAGCTGGGCAAGAAGGGCGGCAAGAAGTCCTGACCGTCCTCCCGCCGGCCGGGGGCACGTCCGTGCCGGCCCGGTCCCTCAGACCGGCGTGATGGAGAGGGTGAGCGCGCGGCGGCCGGCCTCGGAGCGGGCGGTGGCGATCCGCTCCTCGCTCGGGGTGCCGTAGTCGGTGGTCCGCTGGCGGGCGGGCCGGCCGATCGCGGCGGCGATCCCCTCCAGCTCGGCGATGGTCTTCAGCGAGCCGTTCTCGCTGCCGGCCATCCGGCTGATCGTCTCCTCCATCAGCGTGCCGCCGAGGTCGTTGGCCCCGCCCCGCAGCACCGCCTGCGTGCCGACGTCGCCGAGCTTCACCCACGACGTCTGGACGTTCGGGATCCGCCCGTGCAGCAGCAGCCGGGCGACGGCGTGCACCGCCCGGTTCTCCCGCACCGTGGGCCCGGGCCGCGCCACGCCGGCGAGGTAGATCGGCGCGTTGTGGTGCACGAACGGCAGCAGCACGAACTCGGTGAAACCGCCGGTCTCGTCCTGCTGCCGGGCGATCGTGCGCAGGTGCGCCACCCAGTGCGCGGGGGTGTCGACGTGGCCGTACATCATCGTCGACGTCGTCGGCAGGCCCACCCGGTGCGCGGTCCCGATGATCTCCAGCCAGGTCGCCGCGGGCAGCTTTCCCTTGGTCAGCACCCAGCGGACGTCGTCGTCGAGGATCTCCGCCGCGGTGCCGGGGACGCTGTCGAGCCCGGCCTCCCGCGCCGCGACGAGGAACTCCTCGAACGACAGCCCGGTGCGGGCCGCGGCGTTGACGATCTCCATGGGGCTGAACGCGTGCAGGTGGATGTCCGGCTGCCGGCGCTTCACCTCGCCGATCAGGTCGAGGTAGGCCGAGCCGGGGAGGTCGGGGTGGATGCCGCCCTGCATGCAGATCTCGGTGGCGCCGGCCGCCCACGCGCGGTCGACCCGGTCGCCGACCTCGGCCAGCGACAGCGTGTAGGCGTCAGCGTCGGTGCGCCGCTGGGCGAAGGCGCAGAACCGGCAGCCGGTGTAGCAGACGTTGGTGAAGTTGACGTTCCGGTTGACGACGTAGGTGACGTCGTCGCCGACGGTGTCGCGGCGGACGGCGTCGGCGAGCGCGGCGAGCGCCTCGAGGTCCTGACCGTCGGCGCCGAGCAGCGCGAGGTACTGCGCGTCGGACAGCCCGGCCGGGTCGCGCTCGGCGGCGCGCAGCGCGGCGTGCACCTCGGGGTCGCCGGCGGCCAGCGCGGTGGAGGAGCCGTCGCGGGCGGCCGCGGTGCGCGCCCGCAGCTCGGCCCAGTCGCCGTAGACGGCGTCGAAGTCGCTGCGCCGGTCGCCGGTGCGCCCGACGGTGTCCACCTCGACGTGCAGGTCGGTGCGGCCCGTGGAGACCCACGCCTCGTCGGGCTCCTGCCACGGCAGCCCGGCCGGCACGCGGCCCTCGACGGCGAGCCCGTCGGGACCGGCGAGCGCGGCCACGTGCGGGCGCACCCGCGGGTCCAGCCACGGCTCGGGGGAGAGCACGTACGGCGGCTGCGCGGCCAGCCGCTCGCGCAGCGTGAACCCGCCCTCGGCGGTCAGCGCGGCGAGCGTGTCGATCTGCGGCCAGGGCCGCTCGGGGTTGACGTGGTCGGGCGTGAGCGGGCTGACCCCGCCCCAGTCGTCGACGCCGGCCCGCAGCAGCAGGCCCAGCTCCGCCGGGTCGGACAGGTTCGGCGGCGCCTGCACCCGCGCCCGCGGCCCGAGCAGCAGCCGGGTGACGGCCACGGCGGCGGCGTACTCCTGCAGCGCGAGGTCGTCGTGCGCGGCCATCGCCGTCCGCGGCTTGGCGCGGAAGTTCTGGACGATGACCTCCTGCACGTGCCCGTGCCGCTGGTGGGCGGCGCGGATCCGCAGGACCGCGTCGACCCGCTCGGCCGGCGTCTCGCCGATGCCCAGCAGGACGCCGGTGGTGAACGGCACGGCGGAGCGGCCGGCGTCCTCCAGCACCCGCAGCCGCACGGCCGGCTCCTTGTCGGGGGAGCCGAAGTGCGGGCCGCCGGGCTCCGACCACAGCCGCGTCGCCGTCGTCTCGAGCATCATCCCCATCGACGCCGACACGGGCTTGAGCCGCTGGATCTCCTCCCAGCTCAGCACGCCGGGGTTGAGGTGCGGCAGCAGCCCGGTCTCCTCGAGCACCCGGATCGCCACGGCGCGCAGGTAGCCCGGCGTGGAGTCGAAGCCGTGCGCCTCCAGCCACTCGCGGGCGACCGGCCAGCGGTCCTCCGGGCGGTCGCCGAGGGTGAACAGCGCCTCCTTGCAGCCCAGCGCCGCGCCCTGCCGGGCGATGTCGAGGACCTCGTCGGGGGAGAGGTAGGGCGCCCGGCCCTCGCGGCGCAGCTGCCCGGGTGTCGTGACGAACGTGCAGTAGTGGCAGCGGTCGCGGCAGAGGTGGGTGAGCGGGATGAACACCTTGCGGCTGTAGGTGACCACGCCGGGGCGCCCGGCCGAGGCCAGGCCGGCGTCGCGCACCCGGGAGGCGGCGGTCAGCAGCCGGTCCAGCGGGTCGCCCGCGGCCAGGCCCCGGGCCGCGAGCAGCGTCTCGGCCTCGCCGGCGTCGAGGGTCACACCCCGCTCGGCGCGCGCCAGGGCACGCCGCAGCGCGGACGGCACGGGGATCTGCGGCTCGATCATCGCCCCGCACGCTAGCCCCCGTCCCACCTGCACGGGACCGGTGCCTTCATCGGGCTAATGGCTCACCGGGGCGTCGGTGTAGCGGCCGCGCAGGCGGAGCAGGGGAGCGGCGCCGTCGTGCAGCACGGGCACCGCCTCGACGGCGAGCAGCGCCAGCACGTGGTCGCCGGCGGGCACCAGGCGGTCGAGCCGGCAGTCCAGGGCGACGACGCCGCCGTCGAGCACGATCGCGCCGCTGCCCGGCGCCCGCGACCACGGCACCGACTCGAGCAGGTGCCGCGCCGAGGGCCGGCCGGCCGAGGAGAACCGGCTGGCGAGGATCGCCTGGCCGGCGGCGAGGACGGTGAGCGCGCAGGTGCCGACCGCCTCGAGCACCTCGGCCGGGTACCCGCCGGCGCTCAGCCCGACCGCGACCAGCGGCGGGTCGGCCGACACGCTCATCACCGAGGTCACCGTGGTGCCGACGTCGTCGATGTCGTCGCGGACGGTCAGCAGCGCCACCCCCGCGGCGTACTGGCGCAGGGCGGTGGCGAACTCCGACGGCGACACGGGCCCGGCACTCGAAGCCATGGCGGCCAGTCGACCACACCGGACAGGATGACCCGGTGAGCAGCGCGGACCGGACCTACGACGTCGTCGTGCTCGGCGCCGGGTCGACCGGGGAGAACGTCGCCGACGTCGTCGTGCGGGGCGGCCTCTCGGCGGTGCTGGTGGAGGAGCACCTCGTCGGCGGGGAGTGCTCGTACTACGCCTGCATGCCGAGCAAGGCGCTGCTGCGCGGCACCGAGGCGCTCGCCGAGGCCCGGGCGGTCTCCGGCGCGGCCGCCGCGGTCACCGGGGAGCAGGACGTCGCCGCCACGCTGGCCCGCCGCGACGAGTTCGCCCACCACTGGGACGACGCCGGCCAGGTGGAGTGGGTCGAGGGCGCCGGCATCGGGCTGCTGCGCGGCACCGCCCGGCTCGACGGCGAGCGCGCCGTCGTCGTCACCGGGCCCGACGGCGGCCGCACCCGGCTGACCGCCCGGCACGCGGTGGCCGTGTGCACCGGCTCGGCGGCCGCCGTCCCGCCGGTCGAGGGGCTGCCCGACGTGGCGCCGTGGACGCCGCGGGAGGGCACGACCGCCAAGGAGGCCCCGGGCCGGCTGCTGGTGATCGGGGGCGGCTACGTCGGCTGCGAGCTGTCCACCGCCTGGCACGCCCTCGGCTCCCGGGTGACGCTGCTGCAGATGGGCGACCGGCTCCTCGACGACGCCGAGCCGCAGGCGGGGGCGGCCGTGCTCGCCTCGCTGCGCCGCCGCGGGGTCGACGTCCGGCTCGGCGCCGAGGTCCGCGCGGCCCGCCGCGAGGGCGGCGAGGTGGTGCTCGAGACCGCCGACGGCGAGGTGCGCGGCGACGAGGTGCTCGTGGCCACCGGCCGCGAGGCGCGCACCACCGGCATCGGGGTGGAGACCGTGGGTCTCGAGCCCGGCGCCTACCTCGACGTCGACGACACCCTGCAGGTGCGCGGGCTGCCGTGGCTCTACGGCGTCGGTGACGTCAACGGCCGCCGGCAGCTCACCCACATGGGCAAGTACCAGGCCCGTCAGGCCGGCGCGGCGATCGTGGCCCGCGCCCGCGGCGAGCGGGCACGCACCGAGGACTGGTCGCCGCACACCGCCACCGCCGACCGCGCCGCCACCCCCTCGGTCGTGTTCACCGACCCGCAGGTGGCCGCCGTCGGGCTGACCGCCGCGCAGGCCCGCGAGGCCGGCCTGCCGCACCGCGTCGTCGAGTACCCGATCGGCTCGGTCGCCGGCGCGAAGCTGTTCGCCGACGGCTACGAGGGGATCGCGGTCGCCGTCGTCGATCCCGAGCGCGAGGTGCTCCTCGGCGTCACGTTCGTCGGCCCGGCGGTCGCCGAGCTGCTGCACGCGGCCACCGTCGCCGTCGTCGGGGAGGTGCCGATCAGCCGGCTGTGGCACGCCGTGCCCGCCTACCCGACGGTCAGCGAGATCTGGCTGCGGCTGCTCGAGACCTGGCGCGGCTGAGTGACCCGCCTCGGCCTGGTCCTGCACCCCACCCGGGACTCCTCGGCCGCCGTCGCGCAGGTGCTCGCGTGGACCGGGGGGACCGACGTCGAGCTGGTCGCCGACCGGGCCGACGTCGAGCGGCTGGGCCTGACCGGCGTCACCCCCGTGTCCGTGGCCGAGCTGGCCGCCACCAGCGACGGGCTGATCGCCCTGGGCGGTGACGGCACCATCCTCGGCGCCATGCGGCTGATGACCGGCCGGCCGGTGCCGGTGCTCGGCGTCAACCTCGGCCACCTCGGGTTCCTCGCCGAGGTCGAGGCCCGCGAGCTCGGTGAGGCGCTGGCCGCGATGGCCGAGGGCCGGGTGCGCACCGAGTCCCGCGGCTGCCTGGTCGTGCGGCAGGGCGAGCGGGAGTGGCTGGCGTTCAACGACGCCGTGCTGGCCCGTGTCCCGGGGGAGGGGATGGTCACCGCGGAGCTGTCGGTGGGCGGCCAGCGCTACGCCCACGTCCGGTGCGACGCGGTGATCGTCGCGACCGCGATGGGCTCGACCGCCTACAACTACGCGGCCGGCGGCCCGGTGGTCAGCCCCGAGGTCGAGTGCATCCTGGTCACGCCCGCCGCGCCCGCGCAGGGCATCTCGCGCACGGTGCTGCTCGGCTCCCGGGAGACCCTGTCGCTCGCCATCGGCAGCGGCCGCCCGGCGATCGAGCTCGACGGCGTCCTCGGCGAGCAGCTGGGCCCCGGTGACGAGCTCACCGTCTCCTACCGTCCCGACGCCGCCCAACTGGTCCGCATCGAGGGCTCCCGCTCGGCGGAGCGCAGCCGGGCCAAGCTGTCGCTGCTCGACCTGCCCTTCCTGCCCGAGGAGCTGCTCGAGCTGCTGCCGCGCGACGTGCGCGAGCGGATGAGGGAGGACCCCTCGGACGGCTGACCCGGCGGCCGTGCTGCAGTGGAGCCCGTGCCCGCACCGTCCCGCTCCTCCTGGCGCCGCTACGTCGCCCTCGGCGACTCGTTCACCGAGGGGCTCAGCGACCCCGACCCCGACCGCCCCGGCGAGTACCGCGGCTGGGCCGACCGGCTCGCCGAGCACCTCGCGGCCGCGTCGCCGGGGGCCGACGTCGAGTACGCCAACCTCGCCATCCGCGGCCGGCTGCTGCCCCAGGTGCTCGCCGAGCAGGTGCCGGTGGCCCGCGCGGCCCGGCCCGACCTGGTCAGCCTGGTCGCCGGCGGCAACGACCTGCTCCGCCCCGGCGCCGACCCCGACCGGCTGGCCGCCGCGCTGGAGGAGGCCGTGGCCGGGTTCCGCGCCGACGGCGCCGACGTGCTGCTGGCCACCGGGGTCGACCCGCGGCTGACCCCGATCATCCGGCGCACCCGTGGCCGGGTGGCGGTGTTCAACGCCTCGCTGTGGTCGATCGCGGCGCGGCACGGCGCCGTCGTCCTGGACCAGTGGGGCGCGGACTGGCTGCTGGACTGGCGGCTGTGGGACGGCGACCGCATCCACCTCACCGCCGAGGGGCACCGGCGCACCGCGCTGGCCGCGGCCACGGCGCTCGGCGTCCCGGTCCCCGGCGACGGCGACTGGCGGGTCCCGGTGCCCTCGGCCCCGCCGCGGGCGCTGCGGGCGGCGCTGGCCGAGGAGGCGGCGTGGGTGCGTGGCTTCGTCGCGCCGTGGATCGCCCGCCGGCTGCGCGGCCGCTCGTCCGGTGACGGGCGCGCGCCCAAGCGGCCGGTGCCGCTGGCGCTGCCCCGCGCCTGAGCCGCCGGCCCGGACCGTGCACTCCCGCGGAAGTGCACGAGGGGGTCAGGAGCGGGGGGCCTCGTCGTCGATCTGGTCGTCGGTCTCGTCGTCGGCGTCCTCGCCCGGGACGTCGGCGGGCAGGTCGTCCACCACCACGAGGAACGGGCGCGGCGGGAGCGGGCACTCGTCGTCGAAGGGCAGCAGGTCGCTGCCGTCGCCGCCGGCCACGGGCAGGTCGTCGACGACGGCCTCGAGCTCCCCGGTGACCGCCTCGAGCACCGCCGCGGCCTCCTCGGCGGCCTGCCCGACCAGCGCCTCGGCGGCCGTGGCGTCGGCGCGGCTGGGCAGCGGCGCCGGGCGGCCGAAGGCGTAGCCCTGCGCCATGGCGCAGCCGTGCCGGCGCAGCCACTCGGCCTGGTCGAGGTCCTCGATGCCCTCGGCGATGACCTGCAGCCCCATGCCCTGGCCCAGCTGCAGCAGCCCCTGCACCAGCGCCGCCGACGACGGTTCGCGGACCACGCCGGCGACGAAGGACCGGTCGATCTTGACGGTGTGGATCGGCAGCCGGTGCAGCGCGGTGATCGCCGAGTAGCCGGTGCCGAAGTCGTCGAGCGCCAGCGTCACGCCGCGGGCGGTCAGCTCCTGCACCGCGTGCAGGGTGGCCTCGGCGGCGAACAGTGCCGTCGACTCGGTGATCTCCAGCTCCAGCCGCCCCGGGGGCAGGCCGGACTCGTCGAGCGCCGCGGCGACCAGGTCGCTGAAGCCCTCCTCTGCCAGGTGCCGGGCGGAGACGTTGACGTGGACCCGCAGCCCGGACGGCCAGCCGGCGGCGTCGTCGCAGGCCCGGCGGAGCACCCACGCACCCAGCCGCGAGGTCAGCCGGTTGTTCTCCGCGGCGTCGAGGAAGGCGCCCGGCGGCAGCAGCCCGCGGGTGGGGTGCTGCCAGCGGATGAGCGCCTCGTAGCCCAGCAGCGTCTCGTCGGTGAGGGAGACGATCGGCTGGTAGAACAGCCGCAGCTCGTCGGCGTCGAGGGCCCGGCGCAGGTCGGTCTCCAGCTGCAGCAGGTCGACCTCGTCGTCGGTGAGGCCGCCGTCGTGCACCTCGATGCGCGCCCGGCTGCCGTCGCGCTTGGCACGGGTGAGCGCGCTGTGCGCCCGCTTGAGCAGCTCGTCGGGGGCGACGTCGGAGCCGAGCGTCAGCCCGACGCTGGCCGAGAGGACGATCTCGCGGCCGCCGAGCTGGAACGGGTCGTCGAGGACGGCGAGCAGCCGGTCGGCCAGCGCCCGCAGCCCGTCGAGGTCCTCCACGTCCTCGGCGAGGATGAGGAACTCGTCGGCGCCCAGCCGGACGGCGGTGTCCTCCACCCGGGTGCTCCACCGCAGCCGGTCGGCGACCTGGCTGAGCAGCTGGTCGCCGGCCTCGGTGCCGAGGGTGTCGTTGACCGCCTGGAACCGGTCGAGGTCGAGGTGCACCAGGCCCACCTGCAGCCCGCGCCGGCGGGAGAGCGCCAGGGCGTGGGCGAGCCGGTCGGTCAGCGCGCGGCGGTTGGGCAGCCCGGTGAGGGGATCGGTGAACGCCCGGCGGACCAGGTCCTCCTCGGCCCGCCGCCGGTCGGTGACGTCGACCAGCGACAGGACGGCGAACTGCGGCTCGCCGGTGCTGCGGTGGACGACGTCGTGCGACTGCTGCACCCACAGCTCGCTGCCGTCGGCGCGGCGCAGCCGGCGCTCGCCGTCCTGGCGCAGCCACGGGTCCAGCCCCGGCTCGGTCCCGTCGCCGGCCGGGCCGTCGGGCAGCGGGGCGTCGTCGGGGTGGGCCAGCAGGTCGACGTGCCGGCCGACCATGTCGTCGATGCCGCGCCCGGCCAGCGCGCACAGCGCGTCGTTGACCACCAGCAGGTGGCCGTCGAGGTCGACGAGGGCCTGGGGGACGGGGGAGGACAGGAACAGGGCCCGGAACATCTGGCCGCGGTCGGCCAGCAGCGTGTCGATGGCCCGCAGCCTCGTCCCCGCCGGTGCGCCGGCGCCCTCGCCGGGCCGGTCGGCCCGGGGCGGCGGCACGGAGGAGGCGCTGAGAGTCACCTCGACAGGGTGGCCGACGGCGCGGCCGGAACCGCGGAACCGGTACCCGGAATGTCGTGGTCGACCGGTCACTGTCCGTCACATCGGGGACTGAGGTGTCCTCCCGGGACACGTGGGACGTGCCCGTGAGCAGCGCCTCCGCCCGACCACGCAGCGTCCTGGCGCACGCGCCCGGCGGACACCGGGTGCCCGCCGGGGGGTGCCTGCGCGCCCCGCCGGGGGACAAGGTGGTCCTCCCCGAGGGAGGAGCGCGTCATGGACTGGAAGCTCGAGCTCGTCGCCGTGCCGGTCAGCGACGTGGACCGGGCGCTGACCTTCTACACGGAGGGCGCCGGCTTCCACCTCGACCACGACCACCGGGTGAGCGACGAGGTCAGGTTCGTGCAGCTCACCCCGCCGGGCTCGGCGTGCTCGATCGCGATCGGCACCGGCCTGCTCGACACGCCGCCCGGGTCGGTGCAGGGACTGCAGGTCGTCGTCCCCGACGTCGAGGCCGCGCACCGGGAGCTGACCGACCGCGGCGTGGAGGTCAGCGAGGTCCAGCACCTCCCGTGGGGGTCGTTCGTGTTCTTCAGCGACCCGGACGGCAACGGCTGGGCGATCCAGCAGCTGCCGCCGCGCTGACCGCCGGGAATCCGGCACCGGTCCCGCGCGCTGGTCCCCCCGTGGACAAGCGCATCGGCTTCCTCTCCTTCGGTCACTGGCAGCCCATCGCCGGCTCGCGGGTCCGCACCGCGCGCGACGCGCTGGTGCAGACCGTCGAGCTCGCCGTCGCCGCCGAGGAGCTCGGCCTCGACGGTGCGTTCGTCCGCGTGCACCACTTCGCCCGGCAGCTGTCCTCCCCGTTCCCGCTGCTGTCGGCGATGGCCGCGCGCACCTCGCGCATCGAGCTGGGCACCGGCGTGGTCGACATGCGCTACGAGAATCCGCTGTACATGGCCGAGGAGGCCGCGGCCACCGACCTGCTCAGCGGCGGCCGGCTGCAGCTCGGCATCAGCCGGGGGTCACCGGAGACGGCGCTGCGCGGCTCGGAGGCCTTCGGCTACGTGCCGCCGGAGGGGACGACCGACGCCGACCTCGCGCGGGAGAAGACGGCACTGTTCCTCGCCGCGGTCGGCGGGGCGAGCGTGGTCGAGGCCGACCCGGCGATGACCGGCGGCACCCGCGCCCGGCTGGCGGTGCAGCCGCAGTCGCCCGGCCTGGCCGACCGGATCTGGTGGGGGTCGGGCACCCGCGCCACCGCCGTCCGGACCGCCGAGCAGGGGCTGAACCTGATGAGCTCGACGCTGCTGGTCGAGGACACCGGCGTGCCCTTCGACGAGCTGCAGGCCGAGCAGATCGAGCGCTACCGCGCCGCGTGGGCCGCTGCCGGGTGGGAGCGCGAGCCGCGGGTGTCGGTCAGCCGCAGCGTGGTCCCGGTCGTGTCCGACCTCGACCGCGCCTACTTCGGGGACCGCTCCGGCGAGGACCAGGTGGGCCTGCTGGAGGGCGTGCGCGCCCGGTTCGGCAAGAGCTACGTCGGGGAGCCCGACCGGCTCGCCGAGGAGCTGGCCAAGGACGCCGCCGTGCGCGAGGCCGACACGCTGCTGCTCACCGTGCCCAACATGCTCGGCGTCGAGTACAACGCCGCCCTGCTGGAGAACGTCGCGCGGTACGTCGCGCCGGCCATCGGCTGGACGCCCGCCGGACAGCGCTGAGCGCCGGGCTCCTCGAGGAGCCCGGCGCCCAGGCCGGTCGGTGCGGGAGGACTACACGGCCTCGAAGGAGACGTCGCCCGCGGCGTCGATGGAGGCGATGATCGCGGCGCTGTCGGTCGGGTCGTCGGCGGCGCTGACCACGCAGTCGAGCTGCAGGCCGTCGGCCGCGACGAGGACGCTGCGGTCGGACTCGCAGGAGGAGACGACCTCCAGGCCGGTGCTGGCGGCGAACTCCTCGGCCAGGGAGGCCTCGACGTCGGCCACCTGGACGAAGACCGCGTCGCTGGAGATGGTCACGTTGCCCTCGTCGTCGGTCTGCTCGACGGTGTAGCTGACCTCCTGGCCCTCCACCTGCGCGGTGCAGGTGGACACGGTGCCGGCGGCGAGCTCGACGTCCTCGGGGCAGCTGACGTCGGTGACGGTGACGCCGGCCTGCTCCTCGGTGAGCGCCACGATCTGCCGCTCGGCCTCGGCGGTGTCGAGGACCTGGCCGCTGAAGAGGAAGAAGGCGCCGACGCCGAGGCCGGCGACCACCAGGGCGGCGAGGATGCTGCCGATGATCGCGCCGGTGCGCTTCTTCGGCGGGGCGGGCGGCTGGCCGAAGCCGGCCGGGGCGGCGCCGTAGCCGTTCGGGACGCCGGGGCCGCCGGGGGCGGGGAAGGGCGGCGGGGCGTACGGGCCGTGGCCCTGCGGGGTCTGGCCGGAGTAGCGGGGGTCGTGGACCTGGGTCATGGCGGGCTCCTCGATCGGTCCCGGGTCCGTCCCGGGTGCTCGGGAGCACCGTGCCGCGCCCTGCTTGTGACGTCCTTTCACCTGACTTGCAGCCGACGTCAAGTGGCGGTGGCGGGCGCGCCCGGCAGGGATCGAACCTGCGACCAAGTGCTTAGAAGGCACCTGCTCTATCCGCTGAGCTACGGGCGCTCGATGGCCCGATGATGACACCTCCCGCGGCGCCGGTGTGCGGCGCGGCACGGAGGGGTGACGTCCCGGCCGCCGCGCGTCCACAGGACCGCGGCCGTCCACAACCGCGGTCGCACGCCCTCGCCGGCCGGGCGGCGGGCCCAGGCTCGTCCCCGGGTCGGCACCGTGCCGGCCGGGAGAACCCGAGGAGCACCGTGAGCGCCACCGAGATCACCGTGACCGGCAACGTCGTCACGTCCCCCAGCCGCGTCCGCACGCAGAACGGCAGCGTCACCAACTTCCGCGTCGCCTCCACCGAGCGGCGCTACGACAGCACCGCGCAGGGCTTCGTCGACGGCGCCACCTTCTTCGTCGACGTCGAGTGCTGGAACGAGCTGGGTGGCAACGTCTCGCACAGCGTCAGCAAGGGCGACCCGGTCGTCGTCGTGGGCACCATCCGCACCCGCGAGTGGGAGTCCGACACCGGCCGCCGCAGCCGGCCGGTCGTCCGCGCCGCCGCGGTGGGCCCCAACCTCGCCCGCGGGACCGCCGAGTTCCGCCGCACGCAGCGCACCTCCGCGGCCGCCGCCGAGGAGACGGTCCCCCGGCACGAGGCGGCCCGCGGGGAGACCGATCCCGGGGACCGGGACTACTCCGGGCCCGTCGAGCCGTTGTACGTCGTGGACCCCGACACCTCCGCGGCCGGCTCCGCCCTCGACGGGACGCTCGACAGAGCACTCGACGAGGAGCTGGACGCACTGCCGGAACCGGCGCTGCGCTAGCCGTCCGCGGACTGGGAGGATCGGGACCGAGAACGCACGGGGGCCGGGCCGGCGAGACGCACCGGCCCGCCCCTCCCTGCGCATCGACACCGCGCACCGACGGAAGGCTCGAACGCCCAGTGGCTCAGTACATCTACTCCATGGTCCGTGCCCGCAAGGCGCACGGCGACAAGGTGATCCTGGACGACGTCACCCTGTCCTTCCTGCCCGGCGCCAAGATCGGCGTGGTCGGGCCCAACGGCGCCGGCAAGTCGACCGTCCTCAAGATCATGGCCGGTCTGGAGCAGCCCTCCAACGGCGACGCGACCCTCTCGCCGGGTTACAGCGTCGGCATGCTCATGCAGGAGCCGCCGCTCAACGAGGAGCTCGACGTGCGCGGCAACGTCGAGGAGGCGGTCAAGCCGCTGCGCGACGCCCTGACCCGCTTCGAGGAGGTCAGCGCGGCGATGGGCGAGCCCGACGCCGACTTCGACGCGCTGCTGGCCGAGCAGGGCGAGCTCATGGAGGTCATCGAGAACGCCGACGGCTGGGAGCTCGACGCCCGCATCGAGCAGGCGATGGACGCCCTGCGCTGCCCGCCCGGCGACGCCGACGTCACCGTCCTCTCCGGCGGTGAGCGCCGCCGCGTGGCGCTGTGCAAGCTGCTGCTCGAGGCGCCCGACCTGCTGCTGCTCGACGAGCCCACCAACCACCTCGACGCCGAGAGCGTGGCCTGGCTCGAGCAGCACCTCGAGAAGTACGCCGGCACCGTCGTCGCCGTCACCCACGACCGGTACTTCCTCGACAACGTCGCCCAGTGGATCCTCGAGCTCGACCGCGGCCGGGCCTACCCCTACGAGGGCAACTACTCCACCTACCTCGAGACCAAGGCCGCCCGGCTCAAGGTCGAGGGCGCCAAGGACGCCAAGCGGCAGAAGCGGCTGGCCGAGGAGCTGGAGTGGGTCCGCTCCAACACCAAGGCGCGGCAGGCCAAGAGCAAGGCGCGGCTGGCCCGGTACGAGGAGATGGCCGCCGAGGCGGAGAAGACCCGCAAGCTCGACTTCGAGGAGATCCAGATCCCGCCGGGCCCGCGGCTGGGCAACGTCGTCGTCGAGACCCACGACCTCACCAAGGGCTTCGGCGACCGCGTCCTCATCGACGACCTGTCGTTCACGCTGCCGCGCAACGGCATCGTCGGCGTCGTCGGCCCCAACGGCGCGGGCAAGACCACGCTGTTCAAGATGCTCGTCGGCGAGGAGAAGCCGGACGAGGGCGAGATCAAGGTCGGCGAGACGGTCAAGGTCTCCTACGTCGAGCAGACCCGCAGCGGCATCGACCCCAAGAAGACGCTGTGGGAGGTCGTCTCCGACGGCCTCGACCACATCCAGGTCGGCAACGTCGAGATGCCCTCGCGGGCCTACGTCGCGGCGTTCGGGTTCAAGGGCCCCGACCAGCAGAAGCCGGCCGGCGTGCTGTCCGGCGGTGAGCGCAACCGGCTGAACCTGGCGCTGACCCTCAAGCAGGGCGGCAACCTGCTGCTGCTCGACGAGCCGACCAACGACCTCGACGTCGAGACCCTCACCAGCCTCGAGTCGGCGCTGCTGGAGTTCCCCGGCTGCGCCGTGGTGGTCAGCCACGACCGGTGGTTCCTCGACCGCGTGGCCACCCACATCCTCGCCTACGAGGGTGAGTCGAAGTGGTTCTGGTTCGAGGGCAACTTCGCCGACTACGAGAAGAACAAGGTGCAGCGGCTGGGTCCCGAGGCGGCGCGTCCGCACCGGGCCACCTACCGGAAGCTCGCCCGCGACTGAGGAAGGACCTCCCTGCCCCCACCGCTCGCAGGCTCGCGGCGGGCCCCTGCAGGGAGGCCGTTCCAGCACCTTGCCGACGGCCGGTCGGAGCTCTCTGCTCCGGCCGGCCGTCGGCGTCTCAGCCGCCGAACGCGGCGACGAAGCGGGCCTGGCGACGGGTCTCCACCGCGCGGGGCCGGTAGGCGCGGCGGACGAACGCCACGGCCTCCGCGGGCGGCACGCCGTCCAGGACGGCCAGGCAGGCCAGCGCCGTCCCGGTCCGCCCCGTCCCGCCGCCGCAGGCCACCTCGACCCGCTCGGTCGCGGCCCGCTCCCAGGCCTCCGTCAGCGCCGCGCGCAGCGCCTCGGGCTCGGTGGGCAGCCGGAAGTCCGGCCAGCGCACCCAGCGGCTCTCCCAGCCGGTATCGGGCGGCGGCCGGCCCAGCAGGTAGACGCCGAAGGTCGGGAGCGGCCCGGCGGGCAGCGGAGCCCGCAGGCCGCGACCGCGGACCCGGCGTCCCGAGGGCAGCACGACGACGCCCGGCGTGCTCTCGTCCCATCCTTCCACGCCGAGCACGGTAGGACGGCGCGCACCCCTCCGGCGTGGACGGCATCCGGACGCCGGTTCGTGCACGTAGCGCGGCCGGAGGGCGCCCCGGCGCGCGATGTGTGCACGAGGCGCGCGCAGAGGGGCGGTCGACGTCGTCGGCGGCGGTACGGCAGGGTGTCGCAGCGTGCGGTTCACGGTGCAGGTCCCCATGCGCTGGTCGGACATGGACGCCTACGGCCACGTCAACAACGTCGTCCACCTGCAGTACTTCGAGATGGCCCGCGTGGCGCTGTTCTTCGAGCGGGCGACGCTGGAGGAGCGGACCGGGCTGCGCCGCGGCACGGTCGTCGCCGCGCACGAGATCCGGTACAAGCGGCCGGTCGTCTACTCGGCCCGCCCGCTCGACGTCCAGATCTGGGTGTCGGACGTGCGCGCGGCCTCCTTCACCTGCCACTACGAGGTCTTCGACCACGAGCGGCTCGCGGTCACCGGCAGCACGCTGCTGGTGCCCTTCGACTTCTCGATCGACCGGCCGCGCCGGCTCAGCCCGGACGAGAAGGAGTTCCTCGCCCGCTGGGCCGACGAGCCGGGGGAGTGACCCGGCTCAGCGGACCGGGGCGGGCTGCGCGACGGTGCTGCCGGCGTGCATCCAGTCGCGCGGCGGCGTCGTCTCGACCACCCGCTTGCCCAGCGGGAACAGGCCGACCGCGGCGAGCTTGAACGACGCGACGCCGAACGGGATGCCGATGATCGTCAGGCAGAACGCGACCCCGGCGACCAGGTGCAGCAGCGCCAGCCACCACCCGGCGACGAGGAACCACAGCAGGTTGCCCACGGCCGAGGCCACCCCGGCGCCCGGCGCGCGCACCGTCGTCCGCCCGAAGGGCCACACCACGAACCCGGCCAGCCGGAACGCGGCGATACCGAACGGGATGGTCACCACCAGCAGGCAGGCCACGACGCCGGCGAGGGCGTAGGCCAGCGCCAGCATCCAGCCGTGCACGAGGAGCCAGACCAGGTTCAGCAGCGTGCGGAGAGTGTCCACACCCTGATCACGGTCCGCGCCGTCCCGGGGTTCCGCGCGCGCCGGTGCCCCGGGACACGTCGTGCCCCGCCCCCACGGCGGGGAGCGGGGCACGACGGGGTGCGGGGCGTCAGCCGCGGCGGCGCGCCACCCGCCAGGCGCCACCGAGGACCGCCGAGGCGATCGCGGCCTTGATCAGGCCCCCGATGATGAACGGGTAGAAGCCCGCCTCCAGCGCCTGGGACGCGCTCATGCCGGTGGCGAACGCCAGCCAGGGCACGCCGACGGCGAAGACGACCGCCTGGCCGGCGATGAACAGCGGCACCGAGGTGAGGAAGCGCCGGTCGGCGCCGTGCCGGGCGGCCAGGCCGATGAGGTAGGCGGCCGGGATGAAGCCGACCACGTATCCACCGGTCGCGCCGACGACGACGTCCCAGCCGCCGGAGGCCTCGGAGTAGAACGGCAGCCCGACCAGCGCGGACAGGATGTAGACCACCTGCACGGCCACGCCCCGCACCGGGCCGAGGCTCGCCGCGGTGAGCACCACGGCCAGCGTCTGCCCGGTCACCGGGACCGGTGAGCCCGGCACCGGCACCGAGACCTGCGCGAGCAGCGCGGTGAACAGCACGCCCAGCGCCACCAGGACGACGTTGCGCGCCCGGACGGCGGGGACCAGGTCGGCGAGGACGAGCGGGCGGGCGCCGAACGCCGGCACGGAAGCGGTGGCCAAGGATCCTCCTGAGGCGAGGCGGCGCCGACCCGGCGCCGCGGGGCGGCCCGAGTCTGCCCTACGTCCGTCCCGGGACCAACCGCCGGTCGGACGGCTCCCGCACCGCCGTCCGGGACACGCGCGGTCGTCGCCGGAGCCCCGCCGGAACCGTTGCGGTCGGTGGCTGCGCGCTCACCTGCAGGTATGCCGGCCGGTTTGCCGGGCCTCCGGGAGGCGTGTTCTCTGGGGTCCAGAGCCCCTCGGCGAAGGCGAGAACGAAGGCGGGAGCAAGGCGGTCACTGAGGCATGGCAAGCGGATGGTGGGCGTCGCTGTGGTCGTGGCGGCGACCCGCTCCCCGCGAGCAGGCCGCGGTGCCGCCACCGGACCGGGCACCCGACGACGGGCCCCGGCCGGCGACATCCCCGGGGACCCTCCCGGACCCGCCTCCCGCCGACGCCGCAGGGGCCGCGCACCCGACTCCCGCCGGTGCACCGCAGGACACGGAGGCGCCGGAGCCGTCCCCCGTGCACACAGAGACGTCCGGTCCGTCCGGTCGACCCGGGTCCCACCCCGACCCGGTCCGCAGCAGCCCGCTGCTGCCTTCCCCTCTCGAGACGACAGGAGCCCCTCCCGTGGCACAGCTGGACAACGTCATCGCCGACCTGCTCGCGATCGAGGGCGCCAGCGGCGCCGCGATCGTGGACATCGACAGCGGCATGGCCCTCGCGAGCGGGGGCACGCCCGGGTTCGACCTCAACGTCGCGGCCGCCGGGAACTCGAACGTGGTGCGCGCGAAGCTCCGCACCATCCAGGACCTCGAGCTCAAGGACGAGATCGAGGACATCCTGATCACGCTGCAGAACCAGTACCACCTGATCAACGTGCTCAAGGGCCAGGGCAACTCCGGCCTGTTCATCTACCTCGCGCTCAACCGCGTGACCGCGAACCTCGCGCTCGCCCGGCACAAGCTGCGGTCCGTCGCGGCCACCGTCAGCGTCTAGCCGCCGGCCGGCACCCGGCCCGCACGGGGGCCGGGCCGGGTGCCGCCGCGCAGTCCACGGGCCGGGGGTGACGTGCTGGAACGGCCTCCCTGCAGGGGCCCGCCGCGAGCCTGCGAGCGGTGTGGGCAGGGAGGTCCTTCCTCACGCGGCGGTGGCCGCCTCCACGATGCGGTCGCGGACCGCGTCGACGGCGAGCTCGCGGGTGTCGATCCAGCGGGCGACGCGGCCGCCGGAGACGATGCCGACGCGGTCGCAGCACTCGGCCAGCTCGTCGGGGTCGACCGACACGACGACGACCGAGGTCCCGTGCGCGGTCGCCTCGTCGAGCAGCTGGCGCACCTGGGCGCGGGCCCGCACGTCGAGCCCGCGGGTGGGCTCGTGCAGCACGACGACGTCCCGGGCCGAGGCCATCCACCGGGCCAGCGCCAGCTTGTGCTGGTCGCCGCCGGACAGGGCGCCGAAGACGGTGCGGATGCTCAGCGTCTTCACGTCCATCCGGTGCACGGTCCGGATGACGCCGCGCAGCCTGGCGATCTCCTCCCGGATGTCGGTGAGCGCCCCGTACGCCTCCTGGGTGAGGGTGCGGGCGATCGTCTCGCCGGGGTCGACCCCGTAGGCGTCGTGGTCGGGGTGGTAGGCGGGCAGCCGCAGGGAGCGGTCGTCGGCCGGGCCCAGCGACCGGGGCTCGCCGTGCAGCAGCAGCTCGTCGGTGATGGCCGGCAGCTCCCCGGACAGCGCGTCGGCGATCTCGTTGACGCCGGAGGCGCGGTGCCCGGTCAGCCCGACCACCTCGCCGCGGCGCAGCACCAGGTCGACGCCCTCGACCCGGCCGGGCACCCGCAGGTTGCGCACCTGCAGGGCGACCTCGTCGTCGGAGGGGGCTGGGTGCGTGCCGGCCGGCACCGGGACGTCGTCGTCCGGGACGGCCGGCGCGACCGACGCGATCCGCGGGGCCGGGGGAGACACCGGCGCGCCCACCGTCTCGGCGGCCAGCCGCACGGGGTCGAGGTCGGCGCTCGGGGCGTCGAGGGTGATGCGGCCGTCGCGCAGGACCAGCACCCGGTCGACCACCTCGAGCATCTCGGGCAGCCGGTGGCTGATGTAGAGCACGCCGCGGCCCTGCCGGCTCAGCCGCCCGGTGACGGCGTGCAGGCGGGAGACCTCCAGGGGCAGCAGCGCCGCCGACACCTCGTCGAGCACGACCAGTCGGGTGTCCTCGGCGAGCACGCGGGCGGTCTCCACCAGGCCGTGCACGAAGTGCGGCAGGTCCCCGACGAGGGTGTCCGGGTCGACGTCGAGGGCGACCTCGGCGAGCAGCACCTGCGCCTGCCGGCGCAGCTCCGCCTGGGGGCGGCCGGCCTGCGCCGTGCCGCGGAAGACCGCCTGCGCGACGGTGAGCTCGGGGTCGATCCGGACGAGCTGCTCGACGACGCCGACGCCGAGGTGGCGGGCGTCGTCGACCGACAGGGGCGCGTAGGGGTGGCCCTGCAGCGTCATGGCCCCGCCGTCGGCGGGGGTGATGCCGGCGAGGACGTCGCCGAGGGTGGACTTGCCTGCTCCGTTGGTGCCGACGAGCCCGACGACCTCGCCCGCGGCGATGCTGAAGGAGACCTCCTGCAGGACCCGCCTGGCTCCGAAGGACTTGGTCAGTCCCTGGACCTGCAGCAACGTCATGGGCGGGCGGGCCTCCCCCGGACCGGGTCCCCCACACCAGGGTCGAGGGACCGTGCTGGCAGCGTCCCCGCGACGCTGGTTCCGAGACCGATCCTACCCGGGACGGGGGTCGGCGACCCTCCGAGCGGAGGGTCGCCGACCGGCCGTCAGCCGCGGAGCCAGACCGCCGTGTCGGCGGGCACGACGCCGCCGGAGACGTCGTCGCTGGCCAGGAGCACCGCGCCCTCCGGCAGCGGTACCGGGCGCGCGGAGGCGTTGACCAGGCACACCAGCCCGCCGGGACGGCGGAACGCCAGGCACCCCTCCGGCGCGGGCAGCCACTCGAGGGACCCCCCGGTGAACGCCGGCGAGGTCCGCCGCAGGTGCAGCGCCGCGCGGTAGAGCGAGAGCACCGACGCGGGGTCGGCGGCCTGCGCCTCGGCGGTCATCGGGCCCCAGCCCTCCGGCATGGGCAGCCAGGTGTCCGGCCGGGTGGAGAAGCCGTAGGACGGGTCGGTCCCCGACCACGGCACCGGGATGCGGCAGGCGTCGCGGCCGCGCTCGGTGTGGCCCGAGCGCTCCCAGATCGGGTCCTGCAGCGCCTCGTCGGGCAGGTCGACGTCGGGCATGCCGAGCTCGTCGCCGTTGTAGACGTAGGCCGCGCCGGGCAGCGCCAGCTGCAGCAGCGCCGCCGCCCGCGCGCGACGGGTGCCGGTCTCGCCGCCGCCGTAGCGGGTCACGTGCCGCGGGCGGTCGTGGTTGGAGAGCACCCAGCAGGCCGGCGCGGGCGTGGCCTCGACGGTGGCCAGCGAGTGGACGACGGCGTCGCGCAGGTCGTCGACGTCCCAGTCGGCGGTCAGCAGCTTGAAGTTGAACGCCAGCTGCAGCTCGTCGGCGCGCAGGTAGCGGGCGAGCCGGTCGTCGTCCTTGAGCCAGATCTCACCGACGGCCATCGTGCCGGGGTACTCGTCGAGGACGGTGCGGATCCGCCGGTGCACGTCGTGCACGCCCTCGTCGTCGAACCGGTGGTCGCCGGGCCCGTGGTCGTCGAGCAGGCCGGTGTCCTCCATCGGCAGCATGTCCGGCAGGCCCTCGGGCTTGGCCATGCCATGGCCGACGTCGATGCGGAACCCGTCGACGCCGCGGTCGAGCCAGAACCGCATCGTCGTCTCGAGGTCGGCGATCACCTCGGGGTTGGTGAAGTCCAGGTCGGGCTGCTCGGGCGCGAAGAGGTGCAGGTACCACTGGCCGTCGGGCACCCGCGTCCAGGCCGGGCCGCCGAAGACCGAGGGCCAGTTGTTCGGCGGCTGCGCGCCGTCGGGCCCGCGACCGTCGCGGAACAGGTAGCGCGCCCGCTCGGGCGAGCCGGGGCCGGCGGCCAGCGCGGCCTGGAACCAGGCGTGCCGGTCGGAGGTGTGGTTGGGCACCAGGTCGACGGTCACCCGGATGCCGAGCGCGTGCGCCTCGGCCAGCAGGGCGTCGAACTCGGCCAGGTCGCCGAAGACCGGCTCGACGTCGCGCGGGTCGGCGACGTCGTAGCCGTGGTCGGCCATCGGCGAGGGGTAGAACGGCGTGATCCACAGCGCGTCGACGCCGAGCTCGGCCAGGTGGGGCAGGCGCGAGCGGATGCCGGCGAGGTCGCCGACGCCGTCGCCGCTGCCGTCGGCGAAGCTGCGGATGTAGACCTGGTAGAAGACGGCGTCGCGCCACCAGTCGGCGGCGGTGCGTCGGAACGGGTGCAGGGCAGGGTCCACCGGGGTCACCGGGCTCCTCGAGGGGTGTTGTCGGCCCCCTCGCAGGGGCCCGCCACGAGCGTGCGAGTGGCGGGGGGCGAGGGGGTCCTTCGGCTACGGGCGCAGGAGGCCGGGCGCGTCGTCGGGCCAGCGGTTCTGCATGCTGCGGGCGGCCATCGTCAGGTAGCCCCACAGCGTGGCGTCCTGCTCGGCGGTGAGCTCGAGGGAGTCGACGGCGTCCCGCATGTGCCGCAGCCACGCGTCGCGCTCGGCCGGGCCGATCGCGAACGGCGCGTGCCGCATGCGCAGGCGGGGGTGGCCGCGCTGCTGGGAGTAGGTCGTCGGGCCGCCCCAGTACTGCTCGAGGAAGCCGCGGAGCCGGGTCTCGGCGCCGTCCCAGTCGTCCTGGGGGTACAGCGGCGCGAGGACCGGGTCGGAGCGGACACCCTCGTAGAAGCGGGCGACCAGCTGCCGGAAGACCGGCTCGCCGCCGACCTCCTCGTAGAAGGTCCGCGCCGAGGGCAGGGACCGGCTCGCCTCGCTCATGGCACCGATGGTCCCGCAGTCGGGTGCCGCCCCGCCACGCCGGGTCGGGTGCGGGCCAGGGCGAGCAGCGGGGGGACGACGGCGACCAGGCCGATGCCGCCCGCGACGGCGACGACGGCGGCGGCCGGGACCCGCTCGGCGGCCAGGCCCGCACCGAGGGCACCGAGGCCCTGCACGCCGTAGAGGCCGCTGACGGCGACGCCGAAGGCGCGGCCGCGCACCGCGGGCGGCACCGCCTGCACGAAGGCGACGTTGAGCGGGATGGTCCACGAGGCGCCCAGGCCGGCGACGAACAGCAGGCCGACCACGAGCACGTAGGCGCCCCGTCCGGGTCCGGCCGACAGCGCCACCAGCCCGGCGAGCAGCACCGGCGCGAGGGACAGCACGACCAGCACCGGCATGAGCCGCTCGCTGCGCGCGGTGCCGACCAGCCGGGCGACGACGAGGCCGCCGATGGTCACGCCGAGCGGGTTGGCCGCCAGCAGCACGCCCAGCGCGGCGGCACCCTCGCCGAGGTCGTCGGTCAGCGGTGCGGCGATGCCCTCGGCGACGTTGGCGAACAGCGTGCCGGTCCACAGCAGGCCGATGATCGCCACCAGCCGCGGGCTGCGGCCGATCAGCCGCAGCCCCTCGCCGGCGTCCCGCCACACCGAGGACGGCTCCCCGGCCGGCTCGACCGGGGCCGGGCGCCGCTGCAGGCCGAGCCACAGCCACAGCGCGGAGACGGCGAAGGTCGCGGCGTCCAGCAGCAGCACCACCGACGGGCTCAGCGCGGTGACCAGCGCGCCGGCGGCGACGAAGCCGACCACCTGCGCCACCTGCAGGCTGACGTTGGTCAGGGAGGTGGCGACCGCGTACCGCTCGCCCTCGAGGACGTCGGCCATGAGCGCCGAGCGGGCCGACTCGAACGGCGGGGCGCACAGCGAGACCGCGAACAGCAGGACCAGCAGCACCGGCAGCGGGGTGCCGGGGATCGCCATGAGCGCGACCAGCCCGGCCCGGGCGACGTCGCTGGCGATGAGCACCCGGTGCCGCGGGAACCGGTCGGCGAGGGTGGCGAGCACCGGGCCGCCCAGCGCCCAGGGCAGGAAGCTCAGCGCGAAGGTGAGCGCCGCCAGCAGCGGTGAGTCGGTGCGCTGGTAGACGACGACGGTCAGCGCGACGCGGGCGAGCTCGTCGCCGACGGTCGAGAGCGTGTAGGTGCCGAACAGCGGCCGGAACTCGCGCACCGCGAACACGGCACGGAAGGAGGCCCGGTCCTCCGAGACCCCGGAGGAGGCCGGACGTCCCCCGTCGCCGGCCGTGCCCCCTCCGCTCATCGGACGCCGGCCGCGCTGGCCGCGCCGAGCAGGGGCGGTGGCGTCCGGATGCCCTCGGCGACGAAGCGCTCCTTGAGCCGCATCCGCAGCTCCCGGCCGACCCGCCACTGGTCGGCGTTGGTCGAGCGCACCTGCACCCGCATGAAGACGCCCTCCGAGAGGATCTGCTCGACGCCCAGGGACTCGGGCTCGGCCAGCAGCACCGCCGCCCACTCCTCCTCGGCGTACATCGCGTCGGCGACCTCCTGCATCACCGTGCGGCAGCGCTCGAGGTCGGTGTCGTGCGCCACCGGCAGGTCGATGACGACCTGCGCGTAGCCCTGGCTCTTGTTGCCGACCCGCAGGATCTCGCCGTTGCGGGCGTACCAGACCACGCCGTTGACGTCACGCAGCCGGGTGATGCGCAGCCCCACCGCCTCGACGGTGCCGCTGGCCTCGCCCAGGTCGACGACGTCGCCGACGCCGTACTGGTCCTCGAGGATGATGCCGATCCCGGCGATGAAGTCCTTGACCAGGTTCTGCGCGCCGAAGCCGAGCGCCACGCCGACGACGCCTGCGCTGGCCACGATCGGGGCCAGGTCGATGCCGAGCTCGCCGAGCACCAGCACGACGGCGATGCCGAGGATCACGAACGACGCGAAGCTGCGCAGCACCGAGCCGATCGCCTCGGCCCGCTGCGTCCGGCGGGCGGCGACCTGCTCGAGGACGTCGCCGGAGCCGCCGCGGTTGCGCAGCGGCCGCAGGATCGTCGGCATCGACCCGGTCGCGGTGCGCTCGGTCAGCCGCCGGATCGCGCGGTGCACGAGGAAGCGCACGACCCCGGCGAGCACCAGGACCAGCAGGATCCTGGCCGGCCGGGCGATGAGCGTGTCGGCGTTGCCGGCCAGCCAGCCCATGCCGGAGAGCTCGTACACCTTCGCGCAGAGGGTGGTCGGGTCGGAGGCGCAGTCGGGCACGGCGGCGGCGAGCAGGCCGTCGGCAGCGACTACGGAGGGTGGAGCGGTCATCACCCTCCATGGTGTCAGGTCGGTATCGGTCCTCCGGGACCCGGCGCACCCTCCGGCGCCGGCCCGGTCGCGGCTGCGAGGAAGGCGAGCTGGTCGGCGGCCAGGCCCACCGTGCGGCTGACCGCCCGGGCGCCGTGGCCCACCGACGTCTCGCGGCGCAACACGACCGGCGCGTCGGCGCTGGTCGCCGCCTGCAGCGCGGCGGCGAGCTTGCGGGCGTGCAGCGGGTCGACCCGCGTGTCGGACTCGAAGGTCGTGAACAGCACCGCCGGGTAGGCGGTGCCCTCGCGTACCGCGTGGTAGGGCGAGTAGCCGAGCAGCCAGCCCAGCTCGACCGGGTCCTCGGCGGTGCCGTACTCGTCGTTCCACGTCCGGCCCAGGCCGAAGCGCTCGTAGCGGACCATGTCCAGCAGCGGCGCGCTGCAGACGACGCCGGCGGCCAGGTCGGGCCGCTGGGTGAGCGTGGCGCCCACGAGCAGGCCGCCGTTGGAGCCGCCCATCACCGCCAGCTGCCGGTGGGTCGTCCACCCCTGCGCGACGAGGTGCTCGCCGGCGGCGGCGAAGTCGTCGAAGACGTTCTGCTTGCGCTCGCGCATGCCGGCGCGGTGCCACTCCTCGCCGTGCTCGGAGCCACCGCGCAGGTTGGCCACCGCCCACACCCCGCCGCCGGCCACCCAGGCGAGCGCCTGCGCCGAGTAGGCGGGGGTGAGGGCCACGTCGAACCCGCCGTAGCCGTAGAGGACCGTCGGGCGCGGGGTGTCGGGCGTGCCGGTGCGCGAGATGACGAACAGGTGCACCGGCGTCCCGTCGGCCGAGGTCGCGTGCGTCTCGACGACGGTCACCTCCGGCACCTCGCCGGCGACCGGGGCGCGCTCGTCAGGGGCGAGGGTGTCCGCGGCGGCGGCGTCCCAGCGCAGCACGGACGGCGGGGTCGAGAAGTCGGTGTAGCCGACCCAGGCGGTGGTGCCGCCCTCAGGTGGCGCGCTCACGCCGGAGACGCTGCCCGGCGGGAGCCCGGTCACCTCGCCGAGGCGGCCCGAGCCGTCGCCGGCCCAGACCGAGAGCCGGTCGGTGGCGTCGACCGAGTGGACGGCGAGCACCTGCAGCGACCCGTCGGCGCCGTCGACCAGCGCGACGTCGGCGAGCACGCCGTCGTCGGCCTGCGGGACGACGTCGCGCCAGGCCTCCGGCGCCCAGGTCGCGGGATCGGCGGGGTCGGCGACCGCCAGCCGCCGGCGCGGCGTGCCGCGGTCGCTCAGCAGCCACAGCCGGCCGTCGCGGGCCACCCAGGCGGTGGTCTGCGCGTCGACACCGACCTGGAGCTCGCGCACCGCGCCGTCCCCGCCGAGGTCGGCCACCCAGACGTCGTCGCGCGGGGCGGTGCCGGCCGACGCGGAGACGACGAGCCAGCGGCCGTCGGGGCTGGTGCGCACGCCGTAGTAGTTGGTGGGGTCCAGGGCGGGCGGGTCGAAGGTGCCGCCGTGCACGAGGACGTCGCCGTCGGGGTCGGCGCCGACGCGGTGGCGCCACACCCGGCGGTGGAACTGCTCCTCGCCGGCGGGTACCTGGTCCGGCGCCAGGCGGCGGACGTAGAAGAGCTCGTCGCCGCCGGGCAGCCAGGCGACGGGGGAGTAGCGGCAGCGGTCGACCGGGCCGTCGAGCCGCTCGCCGGTGGCGACGTCGAGGACGTACAGCCGCGACTCCTCGTCGCCGCCGGTGGACAGCTGGTAGGCCAGCCGGTCGCCCTCCCACGACGGCGACCACGCGTCGAGCGTCGTCGTCCCGGAGGGGTCCAGGGCCATCGGGTCGACCAGCACCCGCACGGTGCCGTCGGGCTCGCGGACCCGCAGGACGGCGTGCTCCTGGCCGGGGTCGCGCCGGGTGGAGAACGCCCGGCCGCCGCGGTGCACCGGGACGCCGACGGCGCCGGCGTGCACCAGCTGGTCGAGGCGGGCGGCGAAGGCCGGGCGCAGCGGCAGCGCGCCCAGGACGTCGGCGGCGAGCGCGTCCTGGGCCACCGTCCACGCCTGCGTCCGGGGGTCCTGCGGGTCCTCCAGCCAGCGGTAGGGGTCGGCCACGCGGTGGCCGTGCAGGTCCTCGACCAGGTCGAGCCTCTCGGCGTCGGGGTAGCGCACCCGTCCGACCGTAACGGGCCCGCTCCGGGGCGGCCCGACCTCCCGCGAGCGCCGGGGCCCCAGGTCAGGGCAGGATGGTGCTGCCCGCGGGCCGCCCCGGTACGGCGGTCCGGGGCGTCGGAGGTGCTCCGTGTCGCGTTCCGCGTCCGGGTCGTCGCCGGCGGGCCACCCAGGTCCGCGACGCGACCCCGTCCCCGTCCCCCGGCTGCCCGTGCCCTCGTCCGGCACGACGTCGGCCACGCTGCTGCTCAACGCCACCTACGAGCCGCTGTGCGTGGTGTCCAGCCGGCGCGCGATCGTGCTGGTCCTGGCGGAGAAGGCGGAGCCGGTCGACGCCGCCGCCGAGGTGGTCCACGCCGAGCGCCTGAGCCTGCCGGTGCCCGTCGTCGTCCGGCTCACCCGGTACGTGCGGGTGCCCTACCCGGCGCAGGTGCCGCTGTCCCGCCGGGCGGTGTTCACCCGCGACGGGCAGACCTGCGTCTACTGCGGGAGCTCGGCGACCAGCATCGACCACGTGGTGCCGCGCAGCCGGGGCGGCACGCACACGTGGGACAACGTGGTGGCCGCCTGCCGCCGGTGCAACCACACCAAGGCCGACCGGTCGCTGGCCGAGCTGGGCTGGAAGCTGCCGCACCCGCCGCGCACCCCGAGCGGCGCGGCCTGGCGGCTGCTGGGCGCGCGCACCGTCGACCCGCGCTGGCGCGAGTGGCTGGGGATGCCCGAGAGCGTCTCGGCATGATGGAGGACCCCGTCCTCCCCACCCCTCGCACGCTCGGGGCGGGCCCCGGGACGGGGCCGACGAGCCACCGGACGGAGAACCGATGACCTCTGCCGGGACCGCGCGGCGGCTCTGGGCGCTGGCCGAGCCGCTGCACGCCCTCGTCTACTTCGCCGACGAGGTCCGGTCGGCGGGCCGGGGGGCCGGCCTGACCGGCTTCTGGTCCACCTACTTCGCGCTGCGGGCCGCGCCGCTGGGTCCGGTGGGCCCCGAGGTCGTGACGGCGACCTTCTACAACTTCGCCCCGGCCTTCGTCGCCCGCCGCGTCCCGGAGGTGTGGTCGGCGGTGACACCCGACGCGGCGCTCGAGGCGCGGCGGGCCGGCGTGGACGCCGCCGTGCGCCGGGTGCTGGGGGAGTGGGTGGACTCGCCCGAGGCGGCCGAGGCCGCGACGCTGGCCCGGGCAGCCGCCGACGCGGTCGACCTGCCCGGCCGCCCGCTCGCCGCCGCCAACGCCGGGCTGCCGGTGCCCGCCGAGCCGCACCTGGCGCTGTGGCAGGCGGTGACCACGCTGCGGGAGCACCGCGGCGACGGGCACAACGCCGCGCTGCTCCAGCGCGAGGTGTCCGGAGCCGCCGCGCACGTGCTGGTGGCGGCGGCCGGCCGCGTCGACCGGGAGTGGCTGCAGAGCGCCCGCGGCTGGGACGACGACGCCTGGGACGCCGCCGCGCGGCAGCTCACCGGCCGCGGCTGGCTCGACGGTGCCGAGCTCAGCGCCGAGGGGCTGGCGATGACCACCGCGATCGAGGCCGACACCGACCGCCTCGCCCTCGGTCCCTGGCGGGCGCTCGGCGACACCGGCTGCGACCGGCTGGCCGAGCTGCTCGCGCCGGTGCGCCGGGGGCTCGTCGCCGCGGGGCTGTTCCCCGACCGGAACCCCATCGGCGTCCCCGTCGACGCCGTGTGAGCCGCGGGCCGGGGGCCGCTGGGGCTCCCGGTCACGGATGGGTCACGTGGGGTCCCACGGCTCCCAGCAAGCGTGTCCGCGACTCAGTCGTATCGGACGGTCACCGTACGTGGCGCCGCAGTCAGCGCCGCCCGGGCGCTGCGGTCGCCGGAAGGTGTCTGATGTCCACCCCCTCCACCACGCGCCGCCGGACCGTCCAGCGCTTCGGCCTCGCCGGCATCGGCAGCGCCATGCTGTTCGTCGGCATCGCGTCCCCGGCGGCCGCGGCGCCCGATGTCGTCCTCCCTCTCGAGCCGGCCGAGGTGGCCCTGCTCAACATCCCGACCGAGAACGGCCCCGCCGGTGCTCCCACGCCCTACGAGGTCCAGTACGGCGACACGCTGACCGTGGACCTGGCCGACGGCCTCGACCCCACCGACGCGGTGATCAGCATCGACTTCCCCGACACCGCCGCCGACACCGACTCCGACCCGGACAAGGTCTACTCCACGGACCCGAGCGCGACCGACCCGCTGGTCGCGAGCCTGATCCCCGGTACCAACGACATCGCGATCCTCCTGCCCGTGGACGACATGGTGAACGGGCCGGAGGCCGTCCTGCGCATCGACCCTGTCGACACCGACCCCGCCGTCCTGGGCCCGGAGTTCACCGTCGAACCGGAGATCGTGTACGAGCTGGGCTTCAGCGCCACGGCCCAGACCGGCAGGATCCTCCGCCCCGAGCTCCTGGCGCTCGCCCAGGTGCCCTGCGCCCTGAGCTCGCCGACGCCGTGCCCGGTCGCGGTGAGCGCCGGATCCGGTCTCGTCCTCGACCTGACCGCGGACTCGGCGCTGCGGGACCTCGGCCTCACCAACCTCGACGGCATCGAGCTCGAGCTGGCGAGCGCCGACGACCCCACCGCAGCTCCCGTGCCGCTCACCGTCGAGGCGAGCGGCACCACGGCGCGGGCCGTCCTGCCCACCGACCTGGCCGCCGGTCCCTACGCCCTCGTCCTCGGGCAGCCGACGGCGTCGGGCTACTCGATCGTGCTCGCCGAGCTGGCGGTGGCGGCTCCGCCCGCCGCGCCGACGACCGCGGCGCCCACCGCGGCGCCGACCACGCAGGCCGTCGTCAACGCCGGGCTGCGCTCCAACACCGGCGTGACGGCCCCGGCTGCCGAGACCGGCTCCGGCGGCGTGGCCGTCGCCGCGGGCGCCGGCCTGCTGTTCCTCGCCGGTGCCGGCGGTGTCGCCGTCGCCCGCACCCGTCGCCGTCCGGTGGTCGAGGCCGGGACGGGCGAGGCCTGATGCGGCCGGGGCGGCGCACCGCCGCGATCGCGGCGGTCGCCGCCCTGGGCATCGCCGGCAGCACCCTGCTCGTCGTCGGCCTGGACGACGAGCGGTCCGCCGCGGCCCCCCGGGCCGCCCCCCCGGGGGGCGCCGCCCCCCCCCCCGGCGCCCCCCCCGCGCCGCCCACCCTGCCGCCCCCGGGGCCCACGCTGCCGCCGCCCTCCACCG
>NZ_JBJGYY010000022.1:0-84566 GCF_054050235.1 Geodermatophilus sp. SYSU D00696
ACCTGACAGATCTCGATGTCATCAACCAAAGGAACCCACGACCCGACCGGACAACCGACCAGGCCACGGGGGTTTGTTACTTGGCACTGACTTTCGGCACGCTGTTGAGTTCTCAAGGAACGGACGCGTTCGTACTCCAGCCTTTTCGGCCTTCGTTCGAGGCGGTGTCCTCACTGTACACCCGCTCCGCAGCAGTCGGGCCTCGGGGGCCTTTCCGGCGGTTGACCAGGCTGGCGGCCCGGTCCGTTCTCGCGTGGTGCAGGGAGAACCATACACGCCCTCGGAGGGGTCGTGCACGGGGGTCCCCCTGTCCGTGTCGGGCCCGTGGGTCCAGCGTCGGACGTGGGGTGCAACGGCCTCCGCGGCCGGACCATTCCCACGTCCACTCCGGTGCCCGATGAGCCGTCACGGACGTGTGGTGCAACGGCGGGCGGGTCCAGCGCATTCCCGCCGGGTCAGGCGACGCCGGCCGGGCGGAACTGGACGCTGACCCGCGGCCCGACGGGCCGGGTGGTCTTCGGGATGCAGTGCTCCCACGTGCGCTGGCAGGAGCCGCCCATCACGACGAGGTCGCCGTGACCGAGCGGGAAGCGGAGGGTCTCGCCGCCACCGACCGGGCGGAGCAGGAGCGGTCGCGGGGAGCCGAAGGAGACGATCGCCACGAGCGTGTCCTGCGTGCGGCTACGCCCCAGGCGGTCGCCGTGCCAGGCCACACTGTCCCGGCCGTCCCGGTACAGGCACATGCCGGCCGTGACGAAGGGCTCGCCGAGCTCGGCCGCGTAGTGCGCGTCGAGGGCGGTGCGGGCATCGGTGAGCAGCGGGTGCGGCAGGACCTCGCCGCGTCCGTACCAGCGCAGCAGCCGCGGGACGGCGACCTCGCGGTCGTACATCTGCCGCCGGTCGGCCCGCCAGCCGATGTCGCCCAGCAGGACCTCGAGGACCTCGCCGGACCCCGTCACCCAGCCCGGCAGGTGGTCGACCCAGGCGCCGCGGCTGAGCACGTGCCGCCGGACGCGGCCGGCCAGCGGGGTGAGCGCCGCCTCCTCGGCGACGTCGAACATCGACGGCTGGTGCGCGAGCGACATGCCGGGAGGCTACGCCCGATCGAACGTGTGTACGACCCCTCAGGCCGTCAGTGCGAGGGCGAACGGCAGCACCCGGGAGGCGCCGGCCAACCGCAGCTCGCGGCCGGCCACGGTCATCGTCCAGCGCGAGTCGGCGAGGTCGTCGACCAGCAGCACCGGCACGGGGCCGAGCTCGTCGAGGCGGGCCCGGAGCTCCGGGCCGACGACGACGCGCTGCCACACCCCGGCGAGCCGGAAGGCGCTGTTCCCGCCCGGGCCTCCGGTGGGGCCGCCGTGCGCCAGGGACAGCTCCCCCAGGTAGGGCAGCCGGCCCAGCCGCGCCAGGCCCTGCGCCACCCCGGTCACCAGCCGCGGACGGCGGCGGGAGGGGACGGCGACCACGGCGGCGGGCCGCTCGGCCCAGTCCCACGCGCCGAGCACCCGGGCGCAGGCGCGCAGCAGGTCGTCGTCCGGCGGGACGTCGGTGACCGAGCGCTGCACCGGCACGTCGAAGGCGGCGTCGGGGTCCTCCTCGATGCCGGGTGCCTCCAGGTCGAGGGTCACCGTGCCACCGACGCCGTCGTCCCCGAGCAGGGTGCGCAGCCGCTGACCCCAGCCGAGGTCGGTGAGACGGGCGACGGCCCGGCCCGGGTCGAGGAGCTCACCCGCGGCGATCTTCCCCTTGACCGTCACGCCGAGCCGGTCGGCGCCGGTGGGCCATTGGGCGCGCGGGGCGAGCTCGACGCCCGGCCGGTCGAGCGCGGCCGACGCCGCCTCGGCCGCACCCTCGGGGACGTCGGTGGGGTACCAGGCGCCGGCGCAGACGTCGCACCGGCCGCACGGCGCGGCGGTCGGGTCGTCGAGCGCCTCCTGGAGGAAGGCCATCCGGCACCGCGCCTCGTCGACCGGTTTCGCGTAGGCGATCATCGCCCGCTGCTCGGCCTCGCGGGTGCGGGCGACGCGGGCGTAGCGGTCGGCGTCGTAGACCCACGGCCGCCCGGTGGACCGCCAGCCGCCCTGCACCCGCTCCACCGCGCCGTCGACGGCGAGCACCTTGAGCAGCAGCTCGAGCCGGGAGCGGCGGACGTCGGCCACCGTCTCCAGCCGGGCCACCGACCACGCCTTGCCGTCGGCCATCGCGGAGAGGACGGCGGCGGCGTGGTCCTCGCGCGGCATCGACGAGGTGGCGAACCACTGCCAGATGGCGAGGTCCTCGGGGCCGGGCAGCAGCAGGACGTCGGCGGAGTCGACGGCGCGGCCGGCGCGGCCCACCTGCTGGTAGTAGCTGACCGGCGACGACGGCGCGCCGAGGTGGACGACGAAGCCGAGGTCGGGCTTGTCGAAGCCCATGCCCAGGGCCGAGGTGGCCACCAGCGCCTTGACCCGGTTCTCCCGCAGCGCCTCCTCGGCCTCCTTGCGGTCGGCGTCGTCGAGGCGGCCGGTGTAGGCCCGGACGTCGTGCCCGGCGTCGCGCAGCAGCGACGCCGTCTCCTCGGCGGCGGCGACGGTGAGGGTGTAGACGATGCCGCTGCCCGGCAGGTCGTCCAGGTGCGCGGCCAGCCAGGCCAGCCGGGCGCGGTCGGTGGGCAGGCGCAGCACGCCCAGGCGCAGCGAGTCGCGGGCCAGCGGGCCCCGGACCGTGGTCACCCCGACCCCGCCGGCGCCGAGCTGCTCGGCGACGTCGGCGACCACGCGCTCGTTCGCCGTCGCCGTCGTCGCCAGCACCGGCGTGCCGGCCGGGAGGGTGCCCAGCAGGTCGCGGATGCGGCGGTAGTCGGGGCGGAAGTCGTGGCCCCAGTCGGAGACGCAGTGCGCCTCGTCGACCACGAGCAGGCCGCAGCGCGCGACCAGGCCGGGCAGCTGCTCCTCGCGGAACCGCGGGTTGGTCAGCCGCTCCGGGGAGACGAGCAGGACGTCGACGTCGTCGGCGGCCAGGGCCGCCGCGACGTCGTCCCACTCGGTGGCGTTGGCGCTGGAGATCTCGACGGCGCGGATGCCGGCGCGGGCCGCGGCGGCCACCTGGTCGCGCATCAGCGCGAGCAGCGGGCTGACCAGCAGGGTGGGGCCGGCGCCGCGGCGGCGCAGCAGTGCCGTGGAGACGAAGTAGACCGCCGACTTGCCCCAGCCGGTGCGCTGCACCACCAGCGCCCGCTCGGACCGCTCGACCAGCGCGGCGACGGCGGCGTCCTGCCCCTCGCGGAAGACCGCGTCGGGCCGGCCGGTCAGCTCGCGGAGGACCCCGAGGGCCTCGGTGGCGAGGTCGGAGGCAGGCGCGGCGGTGCTCATGGGTCCCGACAGTAGGTGCGTCCCCCGACAGCGGGGCCGTCCGTGCGGGACCTGGGGACGGCGGGCAGGATGGGGATGATGCGACCACCGGACAACCACGTGCACACCGGGTGGTCGTGGGACACCCCGAGCTCGGTGACCATGGCCCGCGCCTGCGAGCAGGCCATCGCCCAGGGGCTGCCGGCGATCGCCTTCACCGAGCACCTCGACTTCACCGTGTGGGGTCCCGACGACCGGGCCACCACGCTGGGCCTGGTCGACCGGCACGCCTCGCGGCACCAGCCGATCGACAGCGAGGGCTACTGGGCCGAGCTCACCGAGGTGCGCGAGCGGTTCCCCGAGCTGCGCATCTGGTCGGGCGTCGAGGCCGGCGAGCCGCACCTGTTCGAGTCGAGCGTGGCCGCGCACCTCGACGGCGCGCCAGTGGACCGGGTCCTCGGCTCGCTGCACTCCCTCCACGACGGCGACCGGCTCTACGGCGTCGGCCAGCTGCTCTACCAGGACGCCGACGGCACGATGCGCCGCTACCTCGCCGAGGTCGTCGACATGGTCGAGCGCAGCGACGTCTTCCAGGTGCTCGCCCACGTCGACTTCCCCCGGCGGTACTGGCCCGGCGGCTCGCACCGCTACGTGGAGAAGGACTACGAGGAGGAGTACCGGGCGGTGTTCCGCGCCCTCGCCGGCACCGGGCGGGCGCTGGAGGTCAACACCAGCAGCCCGCTGGCCTCGGCCGACCAGGTGCGCTGGTTCCGGGAGGAGGGCGGCGAGGCGGTGAGCTTCGGCAGCGACGCCCACCAGCCCGGCGCGGTCGGGCAGCGCTTCGACCTCGCCGTCGACGTCGTGGAGGCGGCCGGCTTCCGGCCCGGGCGGGACCGCTTCGACTTCTGGCGGCGCTGACGCTCAGCCGGCCACCCGGTCGAGGGCGTCGCGCCACCTGCGCCGCAGGCCGGGCGGGGCGATCAGGCGCTGGGCCAGCAGCACGGCGCGGCCGCGCAGACCCCGGCCACCGGAGTGGTGCATGACGACGTCGACGTGGCTGCCGCCGCCGTCCCGCGGGGTGATCCGGATGTCGCCGGTGCCGCGGTCGCAGTGGTCGCTGTCCAGCAGGGTCCAGGTGACCCGGTCCGGGTCCGGCCACTCGTAGCGCAGCAGCACCCAGAACGGGACGCCCGCGCTGCCCTCGCGGACGACGGCCCAGCCCTCCCCCTTCTCGCGGACCTCGTACTTCGCCGGGTCCAGGGTCTTCGACCACACCTCGAGGCGGCGGTCACCGACGGCGGTGAACGCCTCGCGGACCTCGACGGGGGTGGCTCGGGTGTCGAAGCCGAAGTGGACCCGCATCGCCGTCTCCGTCCGGGTGGCCCCCGTGCCTGCCCGGATCATGCACCCGGCGGAAGGCCGCCGGTCGGGAAGTCGTCCCGGTCAGGTACTTCACCGCTAAGAGAGACGCCGCTAGGGTCGCCGGGGTGACGACCCGCCGCGCCGTGATCGCCCTGGGCGGCAACGCGATGACCGGACCCGACGGCGCGGCCACGGCCGCCGCCCAGCGAGCCGCGCTCGCCGTCGCCGCGGACGCGATCGCCGAGGTCGTCGCGGCCGGCGTCGAGGTGGTGCTCACCCACGGCAACGGCCCGCAGGTGGGCAACCTGCTGGTCAAGAACGAGATGGCGGCGCGCGTCGTCCCGCCGGTCCCGCTGGACTGGTGTGTCGCCCAGACCCAGGCGACCGTCGGCTTCACCCTCGCCGACGAGCTCGACGCCGCGCTGGCCGCCCGCAGGCTGGACCGCCGCACGGCCGCCCTGGTCACCCGCACGCTCGTCGACGCCGACGACCCGAACTTCGCCACGCCGTCCAAGCCGGTCGGCCGCCACCTGCCCGCCGAGGAGGCCGCCCGCTTCATCGCGCTCGGCCAGCTGTGGGAGGACCGCGGCCCGCGCGGGTGGCGGCGCGTGGTCGCCTCGCCCGAGCCCCGGTCGGTGGTCGACGCCCCGGCCATCGCCGCGCTGGTCGCCGCCGGGTTCGTCGTCGTCTGCGCCGGTGGCGGCGGGGTGCCGGTGGTCGCGGGCCAGCCGATGCGCGGCGTCGAGGCGGTCATCGACAAGGACCTCACGGCCGCGCTGCTGGCCCGTGAGCTCGAGGCCGACACCCTCGTCGTCGCCACCGACGTCCCCAACGTCGTGCTCGGCTTCGGCACCGGGTCGCCGTCGCCACTGGGCCGGGTCACCCCCGCCGAGCTCCGCGGGCACGCCGCGGCCGGGGAGTTCGGCCGCGGCAGCATGGGCCCGAAGGTCGAGGCCGCGCTGCGTTTCGTCGAGGGAGGCGGCGAGCGCGCCGTCATCACCTCGCTGGAGAACATCGCCGGCGCCGTCACCGGCGACGCCGTCGGCACCGTGTTGCAGGAGGACCCTGCTGCCCCCCACCGCTCGCAGGCTCGCGGCGGGCCCCTGCAGCAGGGCCACGTGTGAGAGAAGAGGAAGACGTGCCCGCACCGATCGAGGTCCGCAAGGTCCCGCTGCACAACGTCAGCGACGCCAGCGAGCTGGCGAAGCTCATCGACGACGGCGTCATGGAGGCCGACCGGGTCGTCGCGGTCATCGGCAAGACCGAGGGCAACGGCGGCGTCAACGACTACACCCGGATCATCGCCGACCGGGCGTTCCGCGAGGTGCTGCTGGAGAAGGGGACGCGCAGCAAGGAGGAGGTCGCGCAGATCCCGATCGTGTGGTCCGGCGGCACCGACGGCGTCATCAGCCCGCACGCGACCGTCTTCGCCACGCTGCCCGAGGACGCCGTCGAGAGGACCGACGAGCCGCGGCTGACCGTGGGGTACGCGATGAGCGAGCAGATCCTGCCCGAGGACATCGGCCGGGTCGCGATGATCGAGACGGTCGCCGAGGGCGTGCGGAAGGCCATGGCCGCGGCCGGGATCGACGACCCCGCCGACGTCCACTACGTGCAGACCAAGACCCCGCTGCTGACCATCGACACCATCCGCGACGCCAAGAGCCGCGGGAAGACGGTGTGGACCGAGCACACCCACGAGTCGATGGACCTGTCCAACGCCACGACGGCGCTGGGCATCGCCGTCGCCCTCGGCGAGATCGGGATGCCGCGCGACGAGGACGTCATGCACGACCTGTCGCTGTTCTCCTCGGTGGCCTCCTGCTCGTCGGGGGTCGAGCTCGACCGGGCGCAGATCGTCGTCGTCGGCAACGCCCGCGGGCACGGCGGTCGCTACCGGATCGGCCACTCGGTCATGGAGGACGCGCTCGACCAGGACGGCATCTGGGAGGCCATCCGCTCGGCCGGCCTGGAGCTGCCCGACCGGCCGCACCACACCGACCTCGGCGGCCGGCTGGTCAACGTGTTCCTCAAGTGCGAGGCGGACCCGAGCGGCATGGTCCGCGACCGGCGCAACGCGATGCTCGACGACTCCGACGTGCACTGGCACCGGCAGATCAAGGCCACCGTCGGCGGCGTGACCGCAGCGGTCACCGGCGACCCCGCGGTGTTCGTGTCGGTGGCCGCCGTGCACCAGGGCCCCTCCGGCGGCGGCCCGGTCGCGGCGATCGTCGAGGCCTGACCCCCCGGGCGCGTCGCCGGCCCTCGCCGGCGACGCGCCCGCCGACGTCCGGTGACGTCCGGTGACGCCCGGCGGTCCGGTGCGCGCCGGGACTCGTCTACGTTGGGCGCCCGGACGCGGCTGCGGGGAGCCCGCGGGACGAGGGGGCGCAGTGGGCGGACGCGTCCGGGCACACGGGCTGCCCCTGGTGTTCCTGCTCGGCCCGGCCGTGCTCGACCTCGCCCTGGGCAGGGACCAGGTCCTCCTGGGCCTGGTGGCCGCCTCTCCCCTGGTGGCGGCCACCCTGACCGGACGGCGGGCGACCGCGGCCTACGGCGCCGCGGCGCTGGTGACCGCTGCCCTGCTGGGCGTCTACGACCGGCAGTACAGCGCCGAGGCGCTGCCCGCCCAGGTCGTCCGGCTGGTCGTCGTGGCCGTCGCCGGTGCGGTGGCCGTCGGCGCCTGCACCCTGCGCGTGCACCGCGAGTCCGAGCTCGCCCGGGTGAGCGCCGAGGCGGCCGCGACGCGGGCGTCGCTGGAGCTCGGGGAGACCCTGCAACGGCACCTGCTCGGCCCACCTCCGGTGGTCCCCTCCCTGGAGTCCGCGGTGCGCTACCTGCCGGCGCTGCGCGGGACCCGGGTCGGCGGGGACTGGTACGACGCCTTCCCCGCGGCCGGCGGCACCGCCCTGGTGATCGGCGACGTCGCCGGCCACGACCCCCGGGCCGCGGCCGCCATGGCCGAGGTCCGGGGGATGCTGCGCGCGGTCGCCGTCGACGCGTCGTCCCCGGCGCGGGCCCTGGAGGCGCTGGACCGGGTGATGGCGCACCTGACGGCACCGGCCCTGGCCACCGTCGCGGTCGCCGTGGTCCGTCCCACCGGCGACGGCGGGACGCTGCGCTGGTCCAACGCCGGCCACCCGCCGCCGGCGCTGGTGGCCGCGGACGGGTCGGTCCGGCTGCTCGCCGGCACCCCCGAGCCGCTGCTCGGCGTGGCGCCCGGGACACCCCGCACCGACGCCGACCTGCCGCTCCGCCGCGGGGACACGCTGCTCCTCTACACCGACGGCCTCGTCGAGCGGCGCGGCGGCACCCTCGACGAGGGCGACGCCTGGCTCGTCGGGGAGCTCGCCCGGCGCGCGGGCGACCCGCTCGGCGAGCTGTGCGACCGGCTGCTGGCCGCGGCCGCCACGGCCGGCCGTCACGACGACGTCGCGCTGCTCGCCGTCCGGGTCCCGGGCTAGAGGACGCCCAGGTACCGCGGCGGGACGGCGTCGACCAGCCACACCCCGTTGGCCGAGCGGGTGAACACCGCCCCGGCCGCGGCCAGCCCGGCGGCGTCGACCCGCAGGACGGCGGCACGGCCGCGGCGCTCCCCCACCGCCCGGGCGGTGACCTCGTCGGGGCTCAGGTGCACCGCGTGCCGCCGGCCCGGGCGCAGCCCCTCGGCGAGGATCGCGGGCAGGTTGCGCACCGCGGTGCCGTGGAAGAGGACGTCGGGCGGGGCCTCGGCGGCGTACCCGAGCGCGACCGGCACGCTGTGCCCCTGGCTGGCGCGGATCCGGGTGCCGGTCGGGTCGAACGCGAAGCGCCGCTTGTCGTTGCGCGCGACGACGTGGTCGAGGTCCTCCCGGGTCAGTGGCATCCCGTGCGCGGCGAGCGCGGCCAGCAGCGCGGCGACGTCGACCCAGCCGGCGTCGTCGAGGACCAGCCCCACGCTGTCGGGCCGGTGCCGGAGCACGTAGGACAGCCGCTTGCTGACCCGGACGACGTCGTCGCGCCCGGGACCGCTCCTGCCCACGCGGGGAGCCTGCGGCCCGGCCCGGCCGGGCGCCACCCGTCGTGCCCGCAGCGGCGCGAGACCGGCGGTCTCGTGGCGATCAGGCGCCGACGGCCACGACAGCGCCGGTCCCGCGGAGCAGGTCAGGCCGCCGCGGGCGCGGTCCGGGCCTCCTGCGCCAGCGCGGCCAGCGCACCCTCGAAGCACTCCCGCGGCGGCTGGACCAGACCCGCGCCGACCTGACCGGTACCGGCCACCCGCCCGGCCATGCCGGTGTTGATCTGCGGCAGCCACCCGGTGCGGGCCACGGCGAGGACGTCGATGCCCGTGGGGGCGCCGCGGAAACCGAGGATCGGGATGGCCATGGCCGGGTTCTCGGCGAGGGTGAGCTGGTACATGCGCTCGGTGGTGGCCAGCGCGTCGGGGACCGTGCCGCCGACGAACCGCACGATCGCCGGCGCCGCGGCCATCGAGAACCCGCCGACACCGTAGGTCTCCATGATCGCGGAGTCGCCGATGTCGGGGTTGGCGTCCTCGGGGCCGTAGTCGCCGAGGAACAGGCCCACCGGCGTCTGCGCGGGCCCGGTGAACCAGCGGTCGCCGGTGCCGGCGGTCTGCACGCCGAACTCGGTGCCGTTGCGGGCCATCACCGTCACCAGCGTCGAGCCCGGGACGTCGCGGGCGGCGTCCATGGCCAGCTTCGCCGTCGGCATGCCGAGGTTGAGGAAGAAGTGCTCGTTGCCGCCGATGAAGCGCAGCGCGGCGGCGACGTCGTCGGACGGCGCGTCGAGCGCGACCAGCGCCGGGGACAGCTCGCGCAGGGTCATCAGCGAGCCGGCGCGGTTGCGGTTGTGCCCCTCGTCGCCCATCTGCAGCATCTGCGCGAGCACCGCCTTGACGTCGAGCGGCTCGGCCATCGACCGCACCGCCCGGGCCAGCAGCGGGCCGAGGACGTCGCGCATCCAGGCCAGCCGGGTGAGCACCTCCTCGCCGAAGGCGCCCATCCGCAGCACCTTGCCCAGGCCCTCGTTGAGGTTGCAGTACGCGCGCCCGCCGTTGACCGGGTCCTCGAGGCACCACGTCCACATCGACGGCGACGTCACCCCGGCCATCGGGCCGACGGCGGAGCGGTGGTGGCACGGCTCGAGCTCCACGCCGCCGGAGGCCAGCAGCGCCTCGGCCTCCTCCACCGTCGACGCCCAGCCCTCGAACAGGCAGGCGCCGACCAGCGCCCCGCGCATCGGGCCCGACGCCGCCTCCCAGGTCAGCGGCGGGCCGGAGTGCAGCAGCACCCGCCCCTCGAGCCCGAGCACCTCGTGAGCCGGCCGGACGTCGACCAGCACCGAACCCGCGGCCAGCACCCGCTCGACCGCCGTCCGGTTGGCCGCGGCGCGGCGCGGGTCCAGAGCCAGCGCGGCGAGGTCGGCCGGGTCACCGAGCGCCGGCGGCCGCCAGTCGACGTCGGCGACCTCCGTGCCCTGCGCGCGCAGCGCCCCGGAGAAGACGTCGACCCCGGCCGCGACGATCGACGGCGGCGCGGAGAGCAGGTCGGACAGGGTCATGACTGCGCTCCCAGCAGGTCGAGGGCGTACCGCGTGGCCGCGGCGTTGGAGGCGAAGACGGCGGCGCCGGCCGCGGCCAGGGCGTCGGCCTGCCGGCTCCAGCCCTGGGGGTCGGCCTCGGTGCCGACGAGCGCGACCACCACCGGCAGCCGCGCCCGGTCCCGGGCCGCGGCGAGGGCCGGCGCGAGGGCCGCCGCCGGGTCGGGGTCGGCGCCGTACCCGAGGACGACGTCGAGCAGCAGCACCGCCGGCTCACCGGACCCGGCCAGCCGGGCGATCGCCTCCAGCCGCAGCGTGGGGTCGATCATCGGGTGGGCGCGGCCGACGGTCAGCGCGTCGTCGCCGAAGTCGACGACCACGTGCCCGGTGGCGGACAGGTCCGTACCGAGGTCGAGCTCGGGCCGCAGCGGGGTGTTGGAGCGGACGTCGCCCAGCACCGGCGCCGCCAGCAGCATCGCCTCGTCGGCGAGCGTGCCGCCGGAGTAAAACCCCTTCAGGACGGCGCCGGCCGGCGCCGCCTCGTCCGGCCCGGGGCGGGACGGCCACGCCGGCACGTCGCGCCCCATGTCGGCCAGCAGCGCCTCGACGGCGGCGGTGAGGTCAGGGGTCTCCCGTGACAGCGCGGCCGACCGGACCGGCGTGGCCAGCCCCGCGGCGGCGCGCTCCACGGCCTCGGCCACCGACGGCGCCGGTGGCTTGGAGACGACGAGGATCCGCTCGGTGGCGGGGTCGGCGTCGAGCGCGGCCAGCGCGTCGAGGGTGGCCAGCCCGCCGACGGCCTCGGACAGGTCGCGCCCGCCGACGCCGATCACGTGCGAGACGCCGACGCCGGCCGCGTCGAGCAGGCAGGACACCTGCTGCGCGCCGGTGCCCGATGCCGCGACCACGCCCACCGGACCGGGGCGGACGACGTTGGCGAAGCCCAGGGCGACGCCGGAGACGATCGCGGTGCCGCAGTCGGGCCCCATGACCAGGACGCCGGCCTCGTGCGCGGCGCGCTTGAGCGCGACCTCCTGCTCGACCGGGACGCCGTCGGAGAAGACGAGCACGCTGCGCCCGGCGGCGATCGCGTCGGCGGCCTCGAGCGCCGCGTACTGCCCCGGGACGCTGACGATCGCGAGGGCGGGCGCGCCGGGGGCGAGGTCGTCGAGGCCGGCGCCGATGGTGCGGGCGGGCTGGGCGTCGGCGGTGGCCCGGGAGCGCTCGCGCTCGGCCAGCGCGGCGTCCACGGCGCTCACCGCGGCGGCCAGGGCGTCGTCGTCGACCGCCCGGACGGCGATGAGCAGCTGGTCGGGCGAGGGGGTCTGCTCGGGGGCCAGACCCATGCCGGCGGCGAGCTCGACGTTGAGCGGCGTGGCCATGGCCACGAGGACGGCGGTGACGCCGTCGCGCGCGCCGACGTCCCGGCTGACCTGCATCAACCGCACGGAGTCGGCGTACACGCCACTGCGCAGGGAGACGTGCCGGACACCCTCGGCAGGGTCGGGAGCGCTCACCCTCCGAACCGTACCGGGAGGGTTCCTCAGCGGTGAGGTATCGGCCCGGCAACGATCTTGTTGCACGCGGAACATTTAGCGCTGAGGCACTTCCGTCCCTGTGAGGCGCGTGACACTGTGACGGCCTCCCGGGGGTGCCGGCACCTCCCGGCTGCGTCGGATGGGCAGGTCGAGGAGGTCCCCATGGCGTTCGGTTGGAAGCTCTACGGAGACGGGAAGACGCCACCGCTGGGTGAGGCCGTCGCTCCCGACGAGCGGCTGTCGTGGCCGCGCACCATCGGCATCGGCGCGCAGCACGTGGTCGCGATGTTCGGGGCGACCTTCGTCTTCCCGATCGTCATGGGGCTCGACCCCAACCTCGCGATCATGATGAGCGGGATCGCGACGATCATCTTCCTGCTCATCGTGAACGGGAAGGTGCCGAGCTACCTGGGCACCAGCGCCTCGTTCGTCGGCGGCGTCGTCGCCGTCCGGGCGCAGGGCGGCGACTCCGGTGACGTCGTCGGCGCGATCCTGGTCTCCGGCGTCGTGCTGGCGCTGGTCGGCGTCCTCATCCACTTCGCCGGTGTCCGGTTCCTGCACGCGATCCTGCCGCCGGCGGTGACCGGCGCGGTCGTGCTCCTCATCGGCTTCAACCTGGCCCCCGTGGTGGCCGGCATCTACTGGCCCCAGGACCAGTGGGTGGCGCTGGCCACGATGTCCTTCGTCATCGTCGCCTCGCTGCTGCTGCGCGGCTTCTGGGCCCGGATCTCGATCCTGCTCGGCCTGGTCTTCGGCTACCTGCTGTCGGTCCTGCTCGACGCGACGGCCGGCCAGATCACCTCGCCCGACGGCACCGGCGAGGTCGTCACCCGCGACCGGATCAACTTCGACACCGTCGGCCAGGCCGACTGGTTCGGCCTGCCCGACTTCACCGCGCCCAGCTTCTCGCTGAACTTCAGCCTCCTGGTGCTGCCCGCCGTCATCGCGCTGGTCGCGGAGAACGCCGGCCACGTCAAGGCGGTCGCCGAGATGACCAAGCGCGACCTCGACCCGTACATGGGCCGCGCCATCGCCGCCGACGGTGTCGCCACCGTCGTGGCCTCCTCGGTCGGCGGCTCGCCCACGACCACCTACGCCGAGAACATCGGCGTCATGGCCGCCACCCGCGTCTACTCGACGGCGGCCTACTACGTGGCGGCCCTGGTGGCGATCCTGCTCGGCCTGTGCCCGAAGTTCGGCGCCCTGATCAACATCATCCCGGGCGGCGTCCTGGGCGGGATCACCGTCGTGCTCTACGGGATGATCGGCCTGCTCGGCGCGAAGATCTGGAAGGAGAACCGCGTCGACTTCGCCAACCCGATCAACCTGGTGCCGCTCGCCGCGGGCATCATCATCGCCATCGGCAACGTGAACCTGCAGATCACCGACACCTTCTCGCTGGGCGGGATCGCCCTGGGCACCATCGTGGCGGTGCTGGGCTGGCACGTGGCCCGCGCCCTGGCGCCGGCCGAGATGCGCGCGGCCCTGCTGGCCGAGCAGGAGTACGCCGGTGGCACCGGCCCGGCGCTGGGCCACGCCGGAGCGCACGACTACGGCCACACCGGGCGCGGGCGGCACGAGTACAGCCCCGACCCGTCGTCGGTCGACGAGGTCGGCCGGCCCGGCATCGACACCCGTAAGGGGACGCTCGACAGGTGAAACCCGCTCCCTTCCGCTACGCCGACCCCCGGTCCCTCGAGGAGGCGCTCGACGTCCTCACCGCCGAACCCGGCGCCAAGGTCCTCGCCGGCGGGCAGTCCCTGCTGCCGCTGCTGGCCATGCGGCTCTCGGCCCCGGCCACGCTGGTGGACATCAACCGGGTGCGCGGCCTCGACACCGTCGAGGCCACCGGGGACGGCGTGCGGGTGGGAGCCCTGGTCCGGCACAACGGCCTCCTCCGCGACAGCCCCGACGCGACCGCCGCCGCCCGGGTCCAGCCGCTGCTGGCCCGGGCGACGGCGAACGTGGCCCACCCCGCGATCCGCAACCGCGGGACGACGGTCGGCTCGATCGCGCACGCCGACCCCTCGGGCGAGATGACCTCCGTGCTGGCGCTCACCGGCGGCTCGGTGACGGTGGCGACGCCGGAGGGCCGGTCCACCGTCGGCTGGCAGGACCTCTTCGTCGGGCCGCTGGAGACCTCGCTGGCCGGCCCGGCCGTCGTCGTCGATGCCTTCTTCCCCGCCCTCCCGGAGCGCTCCGGGACCGCCTTCGCCGAGATCTCCCGGCGCAAGGGCGACTACGCCGTCTGCGGGGCGGGCGTCGTCGTCACCCTCGACGCCGACCGCCGGGTCGCCGCCGTGCGGGCGTCCTACCTGTCCGTGGGGCTGGTGCCCGAGGTGCACGACCTCACCGAGGCCGTGGCCGGCAAGCCGGTCGACAGCGCCGACTGGGCCGCCGCCGGCGCGCTGGCCCGCACGCTGGTCGACCCCGACGGCGACATCCACGCCAGCGCCGACTACCGGCGGCTGCTGGTCGGGGTGCTGACCGAGCGGACACTGGCGCAGGCGGCAGCCGAGGCCGTGCAGAGGAGCGCAGCATGACCACCCCCGTCGACAGCGAGCGGACGGTCGCCGTCACCGTCAACGGCGTCCTGCGCGAGGCCACCGTGCCCGTGCGCCGGGTGCTGTCGGACCTGCTGCGCGACGACCTGCGGCTGACCGGCACCCACGTCGGCTGCGCGCACGGCGTCTGCGGGTCGTGCACCGTGCTGGTCGACGGCGACCCCGTGCGCTCCTGCCTCGTGCTCGCCGTCCAGGTCGACGGCGCCGAGGTGACCACCGTGGAGGGGCTGGCCCGCGAGGACGGCGAGGGCGGGCAGGTGCTGCACCCGGTGCAGGAGGCCTTCCGCGAGTGCCACGCGCTGCAGTGCGGCTTCTGCACCCCGGGCTTCCTGGTGACCATCGCGGCCGGCCTGGAGGCGCGGGACGCGGCCGCGGAGATCACCGACGAGGAGGTCGACGAGCTCGTCGGCGGCAACCTCTGCCGGTGCACCGGCTACGCCAACATCCGCAGGGCCGTCCGGCACGCCGCCGCCGCGATGCGGGAGGACGCCCGGTGAGTGCCTTCGTAGCGCCAATGGCACCCCAGGGAGCTGCCGCGTGACCACGAAGCTGTTCGGCGAGCCGGTCCGCCGGCGCGAGGACGCCCGGCTGATCACCGGACGGGGCCGGTACCTCGACGACATCGGCGCCGGCGCCCTGGCCGCCGCCTTCGTGCGCAGCCCGCACGCGCACGCGCGGATCACCGACGTCGACGTCGAGGCCGCCCTCGACGTCGAGGGCCTGGTCGCGATCTACACCTACGAGGACCTCACCGGGCCGATGGCCGAGCCGCTGCCGGTGCTCATCCCGCACCCGCAGCTGCACGCCCCGCGCACCGGCTACGCCCTGGCCAACGGCGTGGTCCACCACGTCGGCGAGCCGGTCGTCATGGTCGTGGCCACCGACCGCTACGTGGCCGAGGACGCCGCCGAGCGGATCGTGGTCACCTACGAGGAGCTGCCGGTCGTCGTCGGGGTCGACGCCGCCCGCGAGGCCCGGGCCGCCGTCCACGAGGACGTCCCCGACAACGTCGCCGCCCGGCACCACCAGGAGACCGGCGACGTCGAGCCGGCGCTCGCCGCCGCGCCGCACACGCTCTCCTTCACCCAGTACATCGAGCGCAGCGCCTGCATGCCGCTGGAGGGCAAGGGCGTGCACGCCCGCTGGGACCCCGACGACGGCAGCCTGCGGGTGCACTCCAGCACCCAGGCCTCGACGTCGGTGCGCGCGGCGATCGCGGCGAAGCTCGAGCTGTCGCTGGACCGCGTCGAGGTGATTGCGCCCGACGTCGGCGGCGGCTTCGGCGTCAAGATCGTGCACCCGTGGCCCGAGGAGCTGCTGGTGCCGATGGCGGCCATCCGGCTCGGCCGCGAGGTCAAGTGGGCCGAGGACCGGCGCGAGCACTTCGTCTCCAGCGCGCACGAACGGCAGCAGCGGCAGGAGGTCACCGTCGGCTTCGACGACGACGGCCGGATCACCGCGCTCGACGTGCACATCTGGCACGACAACGGCGCCTACACGCCCTACGGGATCATCGTGCCGATCGTCACGGCGACCCAGCTGGTGGGCCCCTACGTCATCCCCGTCTACCGGGTGGTCGTCGAGAGCGTCTACACCAACACCGTCATCGTCACGCCCTACCGCGGAGCCGGGCGGCCGCAGGGCTGCTTCGCGATGGAGCGGACGATGGACCGCATCGCCGACGCGCTCGGCCTCGACCGCGCCGAGGTCCGCCGTCGCAACCTGATCACCCCCGACCAGTTCCCCTACGACCACCGGCTGACGTTCCAGGACGGCCGCCCGGTCATCTACGACTCCGGCGACTACCCCGGCCTGCTGGACAAGCTGGTCGCGCTCGTCGGCTGGGACGAGGCCGCGGCGCTGCGGGCCGACGCGCAGGCCCGCGGCAAGCTCCTCGGCGTCGGCATGGCGCTCTACGTCGAGGGCACCGGCCCCGGCCCCTACGAGGGCGGGCACGTGCAGGTGCTCGGCAGCGGCAAGGTGCTCGTGTCCACCGGGCTGACCTCGCAGGGCCAGGGGCACGAGACGGTGTTCGCCCAGATCGTCGCCTCCGAGCTCGGCGTGCCCATCGAGGACGTCGAGGTGCACACCGGCGACACCCGCCGCTTCGGCTACGCCGTCGGCACCTTCGCCTCCCGGGCCGCGGTGATGAGCGGCAACGCCGTCGCCCTGGCCGCCCGCGGCGTGCGGGAGAAGGCGATCCGGATCGCCGCCGACGTCCTGGAGGCCAACCCGGAGGACCTCGAGATCGACGACGGCCAGGTGCAGGTCAGGGGGACGCCGGGGGCGTCGATCCCGCTGCGCACCGTGGCGGTGCTGTCCAACCCGCTGCGCTACGCCTTCGACGAGGCGGCCAAGCAGGCCACCCAGTTCGCCGTCCAGGGGTCCGACGACAAGCCGCCGGTCGCCCCCGGGGACGCCCCCGGCCTCGAGCACCGCGACTACTACTCCCCCATCCGCTCGACGTTCGCCTCGGGCGCGCACGCCGCCGTGGTCGAGATCGACCCGCAGACCTGGGAGATCGACGTCGTCCGGTACGCCGTGGTGCACGACTGCGGCAACGTCGTGAACCCGATGATCGTCGAGGGTCAGGTGCACGGCGGCGTGGCCCAGGGCGTGGGCGGGGCGCTGTACGAGCGGATGGCCTACGACGGCGACGGGCAGCTGCAGAACGCGTCGTTCATGGACTTCCTCATGCCCTACGCCTCCGAGGTGCCCGACATCGCGATCGACCACCAGGAGACGCCCTCCCCGCTCAACCCGCTGGGCATCAAGGGCGCCGGCGAGGCCGGGGTCATCCCCGGGACGGCGGCGATCGCCTCGGCGATCGAGGACGCGGTGGGCCGGCGGATCACCGCGATGCCGATCTCCCCCACCGAGCTGTACGACCTGATGCGAGACGAGACGGCGGAGCGCACGGCTGCGTCGCGGACGACGGGAGCCCCTGCGTGAACCTCGACGGCTCGGCGGTGCTGCACGGCACGCCCGAGGAGGTCTGGACGGTCATCACCGACCCCGCGGTGCTCGCGCGGACGATCCCCGGCTGCGAGTCGCTGCAGCGGACCGGCGAGGACGAGTACCGCATGGACGTCTCGGTGGGGGTCGGCGCGATCCGCGGGACCTACGCCGGCGAGGTGCGGCTCACCGACCAGCAGCGGCCCTCGTCCTACGTCATGCACGCCTCGGGTGCCGGCGCGCCCGGCAACGTGCGCGCGACGGTCACCATCGGCCTCGAGCCCACCGACGAGGGGACGACGCTCACCTGGTCCGCCGACGCCGTCGTGGGCGGACCGGTCGCCGGGGTGGGCCAGCGGATGATCACCGGCGTCGCGAAGCGGATGGCCGGGCAGTTCTTCGCCGCGATCGACCAGGAACTGATCTCCGGTGCACCGGTCGAGGCCGCGCCCGCCGCGGCCCGCGCCTCGTCGGCCGCCGTCAGCTCGACCGAGGCGCCCACGGCCGTTCCCGCGGGAACGCCGTCCGCGCCCGAGCCGCAGGTGTTCCGCGGTGCGAGGGCCCCGGCCGGCGCGCCGTCGTCGGACCTTCAGACCCTCGCCGTCGGCGCGCTCGGCGGCGCGGGGCTCACGCTGCTCGGCGTCCTGGTCGGCTGGCTGCTCGGCCGCCGCCGCTAGCGGGAACCAGCGCCCACCGGGGGCGGAGGGTGCGGTCAGTCGGCCGGGTACGGCGGCGCGCCGCAGATGTCCGCCGGGAGGCTGGCATCGCAGCGGTTGCCCGCGGAGGTCAGGTCCGGACCGGCGGCCAGCAGGGGCGGGATCGAGCCGTCGCTGACGAACACGTCCCTCTCCACCACCCGGCCCGGTCGCACGATGACGTGGTTGTCCCCGAAGGCGTTCCCGACGATCCGGATGTCGTCCACGAGGCCCGCGCTCGCGCCCTCCGGTGCGTCGGGCGCCGGGAGCGAGAGCAGCGTCAGACCGCCCGCCGGGTTGGTGGGCACCGGCACGCTCTCGGGCAGCGTCACCGTGTTGTCCGTCACGACGTTGCCCGTGATGCTCACGTCATCGGCGTTGACCACCTGCACGCCGACGCCGGAGACGTGCTCGTCCTCGTCGCGGCCCTGTCGGCAGTACCGGTCGTTGTCCGTCGCCCGGTTGCCGCTGAGGTGGAACCCACCGCTCGGGACGTCCCGCCCGTCGTCGGGCACCTGGGTGAGGACGTCGTCGAACAGCAGGAGCCCGATGCAGTTGCCGGTCAGGGTGTTCCCGGACACGTGTCCGCCACGGGCCTCCCGGAGGTGGATGCCGAGGTCGTACCCCTCGACGTAGTTGCCGGAGACGTTCGCGGCGGCCGCCCCGGAGTCCTCGATCCCGATGCCGGCGGTGCCCGAGTCCGGCCGGCTCGCGGTGCCGCGGTCGAGGCCGACCTCGATGTTGCCGGTGAACCGCACGTTCGTGGAGTCCAGGGCGAGGATCCCGTACCCGTCGTGCGCGTGACCCGCCGTGTCGGACACCGAGAACCCGTCGGCGCCCCAGGCGGTGATCCCGCTGGCGGGGTGGTTGCGGGTCATGACACCGGAGACCCGCACCGGGCCGTCGGGGTCGAGGAAGAAGAGGGCCGATACGTCGTCGGCCAGCGTGGCCGGGTCGTCCTCGCCGTCGACGCGCTCCTGGGCCGCCCAGCACACCGATGACCTGGCCGGCGCCGGCGGCAGGTCCTCGGGGGTGTCCCACCCGGGCCACACGATCTTCGTCGCGGCAGCGCCGGCACCCCGGATGGTCAGGCCCTTCCCCTCGATGCAGACGGCCTCTGCATAGGTGCCGGGCGCCAGCCGGATCGTGTCCCCGGAGTCCGCTGCGTCCACGACGTCCTGGATGGACTGGCCCGGCCTGACGTCCCAGGTCCGGCCTCCGCCTCCCTGCGCCGACGCCGCCCCCGGCGCGGCGGCCACCAGCAGCGTGCCGGCCCCGGCCACGGCGAGGGCACGCCGCACCCGAGGGTGGCGCGTGGTCGGTGCTCGGTCCACGACACCGCCTCTCTGGATGCGGCGTCCCGGACGGTCGTGGGGGAGCGCCGACTCGGGGGGACCTGGCAGTCGCCCGGCGACGCAGGTCACCCTCCCGGTGCACCCGGCGGCGTCCAACCGGACACGGGTATGAACCTGCCTCCACCCGAGGTCGTGGTACCGGTCCGGGACCGTCCAGGCGCGACCCGCGAACCGGCTGCCGACCCCTCGCCGGGCGCGCCCCTCGGTCGCCGGTCGCGCGCCCCGGGTCGGACCCGTCCCACCCGGAGCGCCGGGACCGCCGTGGCCGGGCACCCCGCTGCGGACGGCGGCCCGGCGTCAGACCGCGGGTGACCGGTCGCGGTTCACCAGGATGGCCAGCTGGGTCCGGCTGCGGACCCCGAGCCGTCGCATGGAGGCGGTCAGGTGGCTCTTGACCGTCGCCAGGCTGAGGAACAGCCGGCGGGCGATCTCCTCGTTGCTGAGGCCCTGCGCCACCAGCTCGGCGACGTCGCGCTGCCGGTCGGTGAGCCGGTCGAGGACGCGCTCGGGACCCTGCGCCGGCGCCGTGGGGTCGGCCAGGTAGCGGACCAGGTGGCTGGTGGCCGAGGAGTCGATGGCCGGCTCGTGCCGGGACAGAGCGCGCACGGCCTCGACCAGCCGGGCGGCGCAGGAGCGCCGGGGGAGATAGCCCCGGACGCCGGCACGCAGCACCTCGACCAGCTCGGCGCCGGGGTCCTCCCGCCGCTCGGCGAGCACCAGCACCGACGCCCCCAGGTGGCAGAGGTCCCGCAGCAGCGGCAGCGTGGCGCCCTGGACGAGACCCTGCCGCGCGACCACCACCTGCACCGGGACGTCCGCGGCGACGCTCAGCGCCCCGGGCAGGTGCTCGGTCTCCGCGACGACGGCCATGTCGGGCTCGGCCTCGAGGACCACGCGCAGGCCCAGCCGGAAGACCTCCTGGTCCTCGCAGAGCAGGATCCGCACCAGGCTGGACGGTGGCCGAGCGAGCACGGGCCGGACCGGCCGGGGGACCGCTCGGGCCCGCGGAGGACCCGCGTGCCCGGGCGCGGTCGCGCCAGGACCGTTCGGACGGTGCAGCCGCGGGCCCGGGAGCCCCCCTCTGCTCGGGAGGTCATCTGGACTCATCCTGTTCCCCTGTCCGGTCGGTGACGGGGTGTGGAGGCCGGGGTTCTCCAGCCGAACGGAACCTGTTCGTCTCAGCGGATCTGGTGAAACCGTAGCGCGCAACCGGTCTGTGCAGGCAGGAACTGTGCACGGGAGTCACAGCTCACGTCCAGGCTCCTGCCAGGCACCGGGGCGACACTCCGCCTCCGTCCGTCCGGCCAGTACGCAGAGTCATCCCCACGACACGGAGGTCAACCGTTGGCGGGGCCCACCTGGCGGCCGTCGTCCGGCCCGGGCCGGGGCCTGCGGTTGACGTGGATCGCCAGCTGGGTGCGGTCGCGCAGGCCCAGCCTCCGCAGCGCCACGGTGATGTGGCCCTTGACGGTCGCGCGGCTGACCTGCAGCCGGGCGGCGATCTCCGCGTTGGTCAGCCCCTCGGCGACGAGCTCGGACACCGCCTGCTGGCGCGCGGTGAGCGGGTTGCCGTTGGTCGGCTGGGACGCCGGCCGGCTCCCGTCGAGCTGGTGCAGCAGTTCGCCGGTGACGGTGGCGTCGAGCAGGGTCTCGCCCCGCAGCACGGCCCGCACCCCCTCGACGAGGCGGTCGGAGCTCACGGTGGTGTGCACGTAGCCGCGTGCGCCCGCGCGCAGGGCCTCGACCATGTCGCCGCCGCTGCCGGCCTCGCCCAGGAGCACCACGCGGGTGCCCGTGGCCGTCAGGGCCCGCACCAGGTCGGGGATCGCCGGGCCCTGTGTCCCGAGTCCTACCAGGGTGACCTCCGGCCGCAGCTCGGCGGCCAGTGTGAGGGCGGCGTCGGCGTCCGCGGCCTCGGCCACCACGACGAGGTCGGGCGCCCAGCGCAGCACTGCGCGGAGACCGTGCCGCAGCACCTCGTGGTCGTCGCAGATCAACACCCGGGCCCGGGGGACGCCACCGTTCCGGGCATCATCCCGTGGAGGGAGTCTCCCCTCCGGTTCGCCGCCCATGCGTCTGCTCCGCTCAGGTCCGGCGCCCTGCGCCCCCATACCTGAGACGGACAGTAGAGATGGCGCGCGACCCTCCGCCACCGTCCGTGTCCCCACCGTGCGGGAACGGGGGACCGATTCATACCCAGGTATGGAGTGAGGGGCTCCCCGAGGCGGGACCGTCCCCGCCTGGGGTGCTGCACCCGGGGGTGCGCGACCCCTCCGGGGGCGTCCTCCCTGGTGACCGGCCCCCTCCACCCCCGGGCGACCCTGCAGGATCCGACCGCTGGCCGGTGTCCCGGGCGGGTCCCCCGCCCTAACGTCCTCGGGCATCCGTCCCCGGCCCGCCCGCTCCCGGCCGGCCCCGCAGCGACGCTGGAGAGCCCGTGCACCAGACCATGATCATCGCGAGGATGAACCCGGGGGACGCGGACCGCGTCGCCGACGTCTTCGCCCGCTCCGACGCGACGTCCATGCCCCAGGAGATCGGTGTGCGGCACCGGTCCCTGTTCACCTTCCACGAGCTCTACGTCCACCTCATCGAGTTCGACCGCCCGCCGGCCGAGGCGATGCGGGTGGCGCAGTCGCTGCCGTCCTTCCGCTCGGTGAGCGAGGAGCTGCGGCCCTACATCAACGCCTACGACCCGGGCTGGCGCTCGCCCCAGGACGCGATGGCGCGCCGCTTCTACGAGTGGTCGGCGGAGCGGTCGTGACCGCGACCACGCCGACCCGGCGCCCGACGTCGGCGGCCGGCTCGGCCGACTGGGTCAGCTGCCCCAGCTGCGGCTGGCTGCTGTACCGCAAGCGGCTGGAGCGCAACCTGTCGGTCTGCCCGGAGTGTGACCACCACCTGCGCCTGGGCGCCCGCGAGCGCATCGGGCTGCTGGCCGACCCGGGCACCTTCGACGAGCAGACCTGCCCCCCGGGACCGCCCGACCCGCTGTCGTTCAGCGACCTGCGCGACTACCGCGACCGGCTGCTCGAGGCCGCCGCCAGCTCGGGTGAGTCCGAGGCCGTCGTCGCCGGCACCGCCCGCATCGGCGGCACCGAGGTGGTCCTCGCCGCGATGGACTTCGGGTTCCTCGGCGGCAGCATGGGCATCGAGGTGGGCCGCCGCGTGAGCGCGGCCGCGGACCTCGCGGTGGAGCGCCGGCTGCCCCTGGTCGTCGTCTGCGCCAGCGGCGGCGCACGCATGCAGGAGGGCGTCTTCTCGCTGTTCCAGATGGCGCGGGTCAGCCAGGCCTTCGCCCAGCTGCGCGAGTCGGGGCTGCTGTCGGTCTGCGTGCTCACCGACCCCACCTACGGCGGGGTGTCGGCGTCCTTCGCCACGCTGGCCGCCGTCCTGGTCGGCGAGCGGGGCGCGCACGTCGGGTTCGCCGGCCCCCGGGTGGTGCAGGAGACGATCCGCGCCGAGCTGCCCAGCGACTTCCAGACGGCGGAGTTCCTGCTGGCCCACGGGCTGGTCGACCGGGTCGAGAGCCGGGCCGAGCTGCGCCCGCTGCTGGTCCGCCTGCTCGACCTGCACGGCCGCCCGGTCCTCCCCCGCTCCGGCACCGCCGTCACCCGGACGGAGGTCACCGAGCCCGCGCCCGCCGACCCCGGCCCCGCGGCGCGCGACGCCGACGCCTGGGACGTCGTCCAGCGGGCGCGGGTCGCCGGCCGGCCGACCACGCTGGACTACCTCGCCACCGCCTTCGACGACTTCGTCGAGCTGCACGGCGACCGCACGTTCGCCGACGACCCCGCGATCGTCGGCGGCGTCGCCTCGCTCGACGGGCGCCCGGTGGTGGTGATCGGCCACGAGAAGGGCCACTCGGTCCGCGAGCGCGTGGCCCGCAACTTCGGCATGCCGCACCCCGAGGGCTACCGCAAGGCGATGCGGCTCATGGCGCACGCCGAGTCCTCGGGCCTGCCGGTGGTCACGCTGGTCGACACCCCCGGCGCCCACCCCGGCCCCGCGGCCGAGGAGCGCGGCCAGTCGCACGCCATCGCCGAGACGATCATGCGCAGCAGCCGGCTGCGCGTCCCGGTGGTCTCCGTGCTGACCGGCGAGGGGGGCAGCGGCGGGGCCCTCGCCCTGTGCACCTCCGACCGGCTGCTGGTCCTGGAGAACGCCTACCTCTCGGTCATCAGCCCCGAGGGCTGCGCGGCGATCCTCTGGCGGACGGCGTCGGCCGCACCCACCGCCGCCCGTGCCATGCGGCTGGGCGCCCCTCACCTGTGCGCCAGCGGCATCGCGACCTCGGTGGTGACCGAGCCGCCGGGCGGGGCGCACGCCGACCCCCTCGACGCGGCCCGGCGGGTCCGCGCGGCCCTGGTCGCCGACCTCGACGAGCTGTGCCGCCTCGACGTCGCGACGCTCCTGGCGCTGCGCACCCGGCGGCTCTCGCGGATCGGCGGGGACGAGGCCCGACCACTGCGCGTCGTGCCGGTGCCCACGGGAGGGGACGACCGTGCGGCCGGCTGAGCTGTCCCCGCGCGCCGGCGGCGCGGAGGACCGGGACGAGGCCGCACGCTCGCTGCAGGAGGAGGTCCTCGACCTCGCCCGCGCGCTGCCCGGGCCGCTGCGGCGGCTGACGGTGCGCAGCGGGGACCGGTCGGTGGAGGTCGAGTGGGCCGCCGACGTCGTCGTCGGCCCGCCCGCGCCGGCCCCCGCCCCGGCGGCCGGTGCTCTGCAGGCGGTGGCCCCGGAGGCGGAGCCCGCCGCCGCGCCGGAGGTCCCCGAGGGCGCGGTCGCCGTCCGCGCGCCGCTGGTCGGCACCTTCTACGCCGCGCCCTCCCCCGGCGCCGAGCCGTTCGTGCGGGTCGGCGACGAGGTGGAGAGCGGCCAGACGCTCGGGATCGTCGAGGCGATGAAGCTGATGAACCCGATCGTGGCCGACTCCGCGGGCGTGGTCGCCGAGGTCCGGGTCGGCGACGCCGAGTCCGTCGAGTACGACCAGGTCCTGCTGCTGCTGCGCCCGCCCGGGAGTCCGCGGTGATCGGCCGGCTGCTCATCGCCAACCGCGGCGAGATCGCCGTCCGGGTCGCCCGCGCCTGCCGGGAGCTCGGCATCGAGGTGGTGGCCGTGCACTCGACGGCCGACCGCGACTCCGCGGTCGTGGAGATGGCCGACGAGGCGGTGCACATCGGGCCGCCGGCACCGCGGGCGAGCTACCTGCACGTGCCCAACCTCGTGGAGGCGGCGCTGCGCAGCGGCGCGGACGCCGTCCACCCCGGCTACGGCTTCCTCTCCGAGGACCCCGACTTCGCCGAGATCTGCGACGCCGAGGGACTGACCTTCGTCGGCCCGCCGCCCGAGGTCATGCAGCTCATGGGCAACAAGGCGACGGCGCGCCGGCTCATGGCCGACGCCGGGCTGCCGCTGCTGCCCGGCGTGGTCGACCCGGTCCGCACGGCCGAGGAGGGCCAGCGGATCGCCGCCGAGATCGGCTACCCGGTGATCATCAAGGCCGCGGCCGGCGGCGGCGGGCGCGGGATGACCGTCGTCCGCGGGCCGGAGGACTTCGCCGAGGCGTTCACCACCACCCAGACGGTGGCCCGCGCGGTGTTCCGCGACCCCACCGTCTACGTCGAGCGCTACCTCTCCGGCGCCCGGCACGTGGAGGTGCAGGTCCTCTGCGACGCCCACGGCTCCGGCATCTACCTGGGCGAGCGGGACTGCTCGCTGCAGCGCCGGCACCAGAAGCTGCTGGAGGAGGGCCCGGCCGGGCACCTCTCCCCGGCGCAGCGGGCCGAGCTCGGCGAGATGGCCGTCCGCGGCGCGCTGTCGGTCGGCTACGCCGGCGCGGGGACCGTCGAGTTCCTCGTCGACGACGCCGGGCGCGCGTACTTCATGGAGATGAACGCGCGCATCCAGGTCGAGCACCCGGTCACCGAGCTGCTGACCGGCATCGACCTGGTCCGCGAGCAGCTGCTGGTCGCCGGCGGCGAGCCGCTGCGGCTGCGGCAGGAGGACGTCGTCGTCCGCGGGGCGGCCATCGAGTGCCGGATCAACGCCGAGGACCCCGCCCGCGGGTTCGCCCCCGCACCGGGCCGGCTCGACGTGCTGCGGGTCCCCGACGGCCCGTGGACGCGCTTCGACACCGGCTACCGCCAGGGCGACACCATCAGCCCGCACTACGACTCGCTGCTCGGCAAGCTCGTCGTCTGGGCGCCCGACCGCGAGCAGGCGATCCGGCGGATGGACCGGGCGCTGGCCGAGCTGCGCGTCGAGGGTCCCGGCGTCCACACCACCACCGCCCTGCACCGCGCCATGCTGCGCGACCCCGACGTGCGCGCCGACCGGCACGACGTCCAGTTCCTCGACCGCCGGCTGCCCGACCTGGTGGCCCGCGCGGCGCTCATCGCGGCGTGCCCGGAGCCGGCCCTGCCGGCCGCCCTCCGCGGCCCGCTGCACCTCGTCCCGGACGGCGAGCCCGCCGTCCCGGCGTCCCGTCCGCACCACCGTCCCGAGGAGGACACCGCCATGACCGCCTTCGACCAGACCGACCTCATGCAGCTGCTCACCGAGAAGGCGGGGCTGCCGTCGTCGGCGCACACCACCGACCCCGACGCCCGCTTCGCCGACGTGGGCCTGGACTCCCTGGCCTTCCTGTCCCTGCAGACCGCCCTGCAGGACCGCTTCGGCACCGAGCTGCCCGACGACAGCGCCGACCGCTACACGTTCGGCGAGATCGTCGAGGCCGTCCGCGCCGGGCAGGCCCAGCCGGCCTAGATGAAGGACCCCCTCGCCCCCCAGCACTCGCACGCTCGCGCCGGGGCCCTGCGAGGGGGCCGTCCCGTCCTCCACCGATCCGAGGAGCGCTCCGCATGACCAGCACCGACAGCCCGCAGACCGCGACCGTCGGACACACCGACAACTCGATCCTGATCGACGCCGACATCGACCACGTGTGGGCGATGACCAACGACCTGGCGTCCTGGCCGGACCTGTTCACCGAGTACCGCTCGGTGGAGATCCTGGAGCAGACCGACACCTGGTTCCGCTTCCGGCTCACCATGCACCCGGACGAGTCCGGGCGGACCTGGAGCTGGGTGTCCGAGCGGACCCTCGACCCCGCCGCGCGCGAGGTCCGCGCCCGCCGGGTCGAGCCCGGCCCGTTCGAGTTCATGGACATCCACTGGACCTACGCGCCGGAGGGCAGCGGCACCCGGATGCGCTGGGTGCAGGACTTCCGGATGCGGCCCGAGGCGCCCATCGACACCGAGGGGATGACCCGCCGGATCGACGCGAACAGCAAGATCCAGATGGGCATCATCAAGGACAAGGTCGAGGCCGCCGCACCGGGGTCGGAGCGGTGAGGTGAGCGCCGCGCGGGGTCCCGCCGTCCTCCTCCCCGGTGAGGAGGCCTCCCGGCCCGGGATGGTCGACCCGTGGCTGGCCGACCCGGTGGCGGCCGCCACCGTGACCGAGGTCGACGCCGTCGTCGGCCGCGACGTCGCCGCCTGGTGGCGGGACCCCGCGACCGCACCCGACCCCGTCGCCACCCACCTCGAGGTGGTCGTCACCGGGGTCGCCGGCTTCCGCTCGCTGGCCGCCCGCGGCCTGGACCCGGTGGTCGTGGCCGGGCACGGCGTCGGCGAGTACGCCGCCCTCGTGGCCGCCGGTGCCCTGCAGCTCGACCAGGTGGTCGAGCTGGTGCACTGGCGTGCCGAGCTGCTCGGGCTGGCGCCGCGGCCCTCGGCCGCCGGCCTGGCCGCGGTCCTCGGGCAGGACGCCGAGGCCGTCGCCCGCTCGGCCATCGCGGTCGCCGGGATGGACGGGCCGCTGTGCCTCGCCGCCCTCGACGGGCCCGAGCGCGCGGTGCTGGCCGGCGGCCGCAGCGAGCTGGCGCACGCCGGCGAGCTGGTCCGCGCGGCGGGGCTGGACCTGGTCCGGCTGCCCGGGCGGGCGCCCTGCGGCGGCCCGCTGGTGCAGAAGGTCGCCGCCCACCTCGCGACGGCGCTGGCCGACCTCGACTGGTCGGTCCCCGACGTGCCCGTCGTGCCCAACGCCGACGCCGAGCCGACCCGTGACCCCGACCGGCTCGCCGCGGCGCTGCGCCGCCACCTCACCGCCACGGTGCTCTGGGAGGCCACCTCCCGGGTGCTGGTGGACCTCGGGGCGACGTCGGCGGTCGAGATCGGCGCCGAACCGGTGCTCGGTCCCCTGGTCCGCCAGGTCCACCCCGACCTGCCGGTCCACCTGGCCGCAGGGCCCGGCGCCCCCGTCCCCACCGACGTCCCGGGGCCCGCGTTCGCGGGCTCCCCGGCCGCCTGACCCGCCCGACCCCCGAACCGCCGGCCGCCCCGGCCGCCGGCCCACCTGAGGAGAGAGATGACCACGATCCAGCACGCGCCGGCCACGCCGACGCGCTGCGGCCCCACCGTCCACCGGGCCGACACCCCGCCCAACCGCCGTCGCGGCGGTGACATCCGGGTGCTGCTCTCCCCGGCCAGCGTCGGCTCGACCGCCGGGTTCATGGGCACGCTCACCCTCGAGCCCGGCGAGGTCGTGACCGAGCACTGGCACCCCTACTCCGAGGAGTTCCTCTACTGCCAGGCCGGCGACGTCCTGGTCACCCTCGACGGCGAGCCGCGGCGGCTGGTCGCCGAGTCCGCCGTGCACATCCCGATCGGCGTCCGGCACCGGATCGTCAACGACACGGAGACGACGGCGACGTTCGTCTTCCTGTGCGGCCCGCTGGCACCGCGGCCCGACCTGGGGCACGTCGACACCGAGCCCGCCCCGGGCGTGCGGTGACCACCGGGAGGCGCCGCGTCGTCGTCACCGGCATCGGGGTGGTGGCGCCCGGCTCCATGGGCCGCGAGGGGTTCTGGGACATGATCACCGCCGGCCGGACGGCGACGCGGCGGATCTCGTTCTTCGACCCGGCGCGCTTCCGCTCGCAGGTCGCCGCCGAGGTGGACTTCGACGGCCGCAAGCAGGGCCTCACCGCCCAGGAGGTGCACCGCAACGACCGCTTCGTGCAGATGGCGATGGTCGCCGCGGACGAGGCGGTCGCCGACAGCGGGCTGCGGTTCGGGGTCGGCGGGGCCGACGACGCTCCCGACCCCGACCGGGTCGGCGTCACCCTCGGCAGCGCCGTCGGGGCGACGATGCGGCTGGAGCAGGAGTACGTGTCGGTCAGCGACGCCGGCCGGCTGTGGGAGGTCGACCCGCGCTACGCGTCGCGGTACCTGATGCACGCGCTGGTGCCCAGCTGCGGCGCCACCGAGCTGGCCGTCCGCTTCGGCGCGCACGGCCCGGCCACGGTGGTGTCCACCGGCTGCACGTCGGGCATCGACTCGATCGGGTACGGCGCCCAGCTGGTGGAGGACGGCGACGCCGACGTCGTGCTGGCCGGGGCCAGCGACGCCCCGATCTCGCCGATCTCGATGGCCTGCTTCGACACGATCCGGGCCACCACCGACAGCAACGACGACCCCGAGCACGCCTCCAAGCCCTTCGACGCCCGCCGCAACGGGTTCGTCATGGGCGAGGGCGCGGCGGTGCTGGTGCTCGAGGAGCTCGAGCACGCGAGGGCGCGCGGCGCGGAGGTCTACTGCGAGGTGACCGGCTACGCCAGCCGCTGCAACGCCTTCCACATGACCGGCCTCAAGCCCGACGGGCTGGAGATGGCCGAGGCGATCACCGTCGCGCTCGACCAGGGACGGATCGACCCGGACGAGGTCGGCTACGTCAACGCGCACGGCTCGGGGACCAAGCAGAACGACCGGCACGAGACAGCGGCGGTCAAGCGCAGCCTGGGCTCGGCGGCCGGCCGGGTCGCGATGAGCTCGATCAAGTCGATGGTGGGTCACTCGTTGGGCGCCATCGGGTCGATCGAGGTCGCCGCCACCGCGCTGGCGGTCAGCCGCGGCGTCCTGCCGCCCACGGCCAACTACGAGGTGCCCGATCCCGAGTGCGACCTCGACTACGTGCCGAAGGTGGCGCGGGAGCAGAAGGTCGACGTCGCCATCTCGGTCGGCAGCGGCTTCGGCGGGTTCCAGTCGGCGATCGTGCTGGCCGCGCCCACCCGGAGGGAGTCGTGAGCGGACTGCTGGTCACCGGGATCGGCGTCGTCGCGCCCACCGGCATCGGCGTGGAGGAGCACTGGGCGTCGCTGGTGCGCGGCGAGCCGGCCATCCGGCCGGTCGAGGGCTTCGACGCCCAGCGCTACGGCATCACCCTCGCCGGGCAGGTGCGCGACTTCGTGCCCGCCGACCACGTGTCGCCGCAGCTGATGGTGCAGACCGACCGGTGGACCTGGATGTCCCTGGCTGCGGCGACGCTGGCCGCCGAGGACGCCGGGTACACCGCGCCGGAGGACGCGTACGCGACGTCGGTGTTCCTGGCCTCGGGCTCGGGCGGCAACGAGTTCAGCCAGCACGAGATCCAGGGGCTGTGGGCCAAGGGACCCAGGTCGGTGGGCGCCTACCAGTCGATCGCCTGGTTCTACGCGGCCAGCACCGGCCAGGTGTCCATCCGCGACGGGTTCAAGGGCCCTTCCGGCGTCGTCGTCACCGAGGGCGCCGGCGGGCTGGACAGCATCGGCTGGGCCCGCCGGGTGGTCCGGCGCGGCACCCCGGCGGTGCTGGTCGGCGGCACCGAGGCCGGGCTGTGCCCGTACGCGCTGCTGTGCCAGGCCACCGGCGGACGGCTGTCGACCGCGCAGCGGCCCGAGGACGCCTACAAGCCCTTCGACCGGCGGGCCAACGGCCACGTGATCGGCGAGGGCGGGGCGATCCTGCTGCTCGAGGAGCCCGGGGCGGCCCGCGCCCGCGGCGTCCGCCGGGTGTGGGGCGAGGTGGCCGGCTACGCGGCCACCCACGACGCCCACCACCACGAGGACCCGGCCCCCGACGCCGTCCAGTACGCGCGGGCGATCCGGCTGTCGCTGGCCGATGCCGGCGTCACCCCCGACGAGGTGGACCTCGTCCTCGCCGACGGCGCCGGGGTGCCCGAGCTCGACCGGCTCGAGCTCGACGCGATCGCGGCGGTATTCGGGGACCGGGCGACGCCGGTGCCGGTGTCGGCGCCGTCGTCGTGGACCGGCCGGCTCATGGCCGGCGGCTCGGCGCTGGCCGTGGCCACCGCCCTGCTGGCGATGCGCGACGGGATCGTCCCCGGGACCGCCCACCTCGACGACCCGGTCGACGCCCCCGGGGTCGACCTGGTCACCAGCAGCCGGGTGCAGGACCTGTCCACCGTGGTGGTCCTCGCCCGCGGCACCGGTGGCTTCAACAGCAGCCTGGTGCTGCGCCGATCCGAGGGAGCGACGCCATGACGGCCGCGGAGGCAACCGGCGGGGTCCCCCGGGCCGGCGTCCGGACGATCCTGCGGATGCGCACCCGCGAGGGCTGCGAGGCGGCGTTCGAGGCGGCCTGGCACCGGGCGGCGGCCGAGATCAGCCGGGTGCCGGGCAACCTGCGCCAGGAGCTGGTCCGGGACGCCGACGACCCGCGGACGTTCCTCATCACCAGCGACTGGACCGACCGCGCCGCCGTGGACGGCTTCGGCCGCAGCGCCGCCCGCGAGACGCTCACCGAGGCGCTGCGCGACCTGCGCGAGGACGCCGCCCGGAACACCTACGAGGTGCTCGCCGTCGTCCCGGGCGCGAGCCGCCCGGCGCAGGACCCGGCATGACGGCACCTGTGGGCGCACGGGGGGACCGGGCCGGCGTGCGGACTCTGCTGCGGATGCGGGCGCGGGAGGGCTGCGAGGCGCTGTTCGAGGCGGCCTGGCACCGGGCGGCGGCCGAGATCAGCCGGGTGCCGGGCAACCTGCGCCAGGAGCTGATGCGCGACGAGGCCGACCCGCGCTGGTTCGCCATCGTCAGCGACTGGACCGACCGGACGTCGGTGGACGCCTTCGGCCGCAGCGCCGCCCGGGAGACGCTCACCGAGGCGCTGCGCGACCTGCGCGACGACGCCACCCGCTCGACCTTCACCGTGCTGGCGACGGTGGAGGCCGAGCGGCCCCGGCCGGTGCGCATCGACTTCTCCACCAGCGTCAAGCCGGGCGAGCAGGTGGCCTTCGAGCGCGCCTACACCACGGTCACCGAGCGGATCGGGGACTCCCGCGGGTACGTGCGCGAGGAGCTGCTGCGCGACGCGAGCGGCCTGCGCTACCACATCTTCGCGGAGTGGGAGTCCGAGGACGACTTCGTGCAGTGGGTCGAGGACCCCTCGCACATGGTGGCCGGCGCCCCGCTGGCCCGCTGGCACTCGGTCGAGTTCCGGCGTGAGGTGCTCGAGATCCGCCGGCGGGCCGACGACGACGCGGACTTCCCGCTGCTGGTCTCGCCCGGCGGGGACGTCGAGGTCGAGCGGGTGCGCGTCGACTCCGCCATCGTCGTCGAGCCGTGGGAGCAGGAGGCATTCGAGCTCGCCTACCTCGCCGCCGCGCAGCTCGCCCGCAGCGCTCCCGGCCACGCCCGCGAGGAGCTGCTGCGCGAGACCGACGGGCGGTGCTACCACGTCGTCGCCGAGTGGGACTCCGAGCAGCACTTCACCGACTGGACCGCGGAGCCGGCGAACTGGGCCGGCGGACCGCTGGGCCGCTGGCTGACGCGCGGTGAGGAGCGCAGGGTCTTCGCGTTGCGCGCCCGGCCGCTGCCGCCGTCGCGAGCCACCGGGGTCGTCCCCGCGGCCGTGCCCCCGGCACCGGAGACGGCGGACACCGGGCCGATCCCGGCTCCCGCGGAGCTCCCGCGCACGGTGCCCAGCGCCAGCGTGCAGGAGTTCGTCGAGAAGCCCGACGACGGGCACGTCGCCGCGGCGGCGCAGCCGTGGGCCGCCGCCGACCTCGACGGCGCCCCGGTCCCCTCCGGTCGCGCGGTCGAGGTGCTGGTCGTCGGCGCCGGCCCGGCCGGCCTGACGCACGCCATCGAGCTGGCCCGCCGCGGGGTCGCGGTCCGCGTCGTGGACAAGCGTCCCCAGGCCTCGACCCAGGCGGACAAGGCGATCGGCATCCACTGCCGGACGATGGAGATCTGGGAGGACCAGGGCATCGTCACCGAGGCGATGGACGCCGGGATCTGGCTGCACGGCCAGACGGTGTTCGTCAACGGCGAGCAGACCCACCAGGTCGACTGGGCCGGCCTCGACGAGCTGCCCTACGCGCACCTGGGGCTGCCGCAGTACGACACCGAGCGGATCCTCGAGGCCCGGTTGGGAGCCTCCGGCGTGCTCGTCGAGCGCGGGGTGGAGCTGGTGGCCTTCACCCAGGACGACGAGGGCGTCACCGCACGGCTGCAGCACGCTTCGGGCGCGGTGGAGACCACCCGGGCGCAGTACCTGGTCGGCTGCGACGGCGCGCACAGCGCCGTCCGGTCCGGTCTCGGGCTCGCCTTCGAGGGCGGGCTGTCGATGTTCCCGCAGCTCTTCATGCTCGGCGACGTCGACGTCGACTGGGACCTGCCGGCCGGCCACCTGGTGCGCTTCGTGCGCATCGAGGACGACGAGTTCACCGGGATGCTGGTGTGCGTCCCGCTCAAGGGCCGCAACCGCTACCGGATCGCGACCCTCGCCCCGCAGCGGTGGCAGGAGGCCGTCGGCTCCGGCGCGGTGCCGGCCGGGTTCTGGCAGGAGTACGAGCCGCCGACGCTGGCTGACGTGCAGGCCGCGATCGACGACCTGGGCCCGGCCGGGACGACGGCGAGCAACCTCCGGTGGTCGTCGATCTTCCGGATCAAGCACGGGATCGTCGACCGCTACCGCGAGGGGCGGGTGTTCGTCGCCGGCGACGCGGCGCACCTGCACCCGCCGGCGGGCGGGCAGGGCATGAACACCGGGATCCAGGACGCCTGGAACCTCGGCTGGAAGCTCGCTCTCGCCGTCCGCGGGCTGGCCGCTCCCGGACTGCTCGACAGCTACGAGGCCGAACGTCGTCCTGCCGGCAAGATGATCGTCGACCGGGCCGTGTCCATCGCGTTCACCGACGAGATGGACATGGAGGACGAGAAGGCGCAGTTCCTGCTCGAGATGCAGATGACCATGAACTACGCCGGCAGTCCGCTGGTCGGCCAGACACCGGGCGGGGAGACCCTCCCGGCCGGGCCGGAGCCCGGGCACCGGGCGCCGGACGTGCAGGGTCTCCGGCGCTTCGGCGTGGCCCACCCGCTGCGGCTGTTCGACCTGACCCGCGGCACCCGCTCGACGCTGCTGCTCTACGCCGATCCGGGCGCGTCGGAGGAGCAGGTGCTGGCGCTGGAGAAGCTGGCCGTGGGCGTGCGCCAGCAGAGCCGCGGAGAGGTCGAGGCGTACCTGGTCGCCGACCCGGACCTCCCGGTGCCCCTGCTGGTCGACCTGCCGGTCGTCCGCGACGCCGACCGCACCTTCGCCGCCGCCTACGGCGTGGCGGGCGCCGGGACGGCGGTCTACCTGGTCCGTCCCGACGGCCACGTCGGATTCCGCAGCCGCCTCGTGCAGGAGACCCCGCTGCTCGACCACCTGGCCGGCGTGTTCGCCCGGTGACCTCCCACCCACGTCAGGAGACAGCATGACCCAGACCGCGCAACCGACCCCCGCGGCGCCACCGGACGACGTGGTCCCCGGCGGGCAGATCTACACGCCGGAGTTCCGCGCCGACCCCTACCCGGTCTACGCCCGGCTGCGCGCCGAGCGACCGGTGGTCAAGGTCCGGACGCCGCGCTTCGACTCGTTCCTGGTCACGCGCTACGACGACGCCCGTCAGGCGTTGTCGGACCCGCGCCTGTCCAAGGACCTGTACCGGGCCGGGGACACCTACCTCGCGGTGTTCGGCGAGAAGGCCCGGCAGATCAACACCAACATGCTCAACTCCGACCCGCCGGAGCACACCCGGCTGCGCCGCCTGGTGACCCAGGCGTTCACGCCGCGGCGCATCGAGGCCATGCGCCCGCGGATCGAGGAGATCGTCGAGGACCTGCTGGACCGGATGGCGCCGCGCGGCAGCACCGAGTTCGTCGACGAGTTCGCCCTGCGCCTGCCGCTGGCGGTCATCGGGGACCTGCTCGGCATCCCCGAGGCCGACCACGAGGAGATCCTCGCCGGCACCCAGGTCATCCGGACGGTGGGCACCGGCGGGCGCAGCCCCCAGGAGGACCGGGCGGCGATCGGGCAGGCGCAGGAGCGGCTGCACGCCTACTTCTCCGGCTTGGTGGCCGGCAAGCGCCGGAACCCCGGCGAGGACCTCGTGAGCGCGCTGATCGCCGCGCGCGACGGGGACGGCCGGCTGTCGGAGGCGGAGCTGGTGTCCACCTGCTTCCTGATGCTGTTCGCCGGCTACCAGACCACCTCGGACTTCCTCGGCAACGCCGTGGTGGCGCTGCTGACCCACCCCGAGGAGCTGGCCGAGCTCCTGGCCGACCTCGACCGGGTGCCCGCCGCCGTGGAGGAACTGCTGCGCTTCGACGGCTCGGTCCCCGTGTCGAGCTTCCGGTTCGCCACCGAGGACCTCGAGATCGGCGGCGTGACCGTCCCCGCGGGCTCGATCGTCACGATCGTGCTCAGCGCGGCCAACCACGACCCGGAGTTCGTCCCGGACGCCGACGCGCTGGACCTCTCCCGCGGCTCCACGCACCACCTGTCCTTCGGGCACGGCATCCACAAGTGCCTGGGCACCGCCCTCGCACGGCTGGAGGCGACGACCGCGCTGCGGCGGATCCTCGTCCGCCTGCCCGACCTGCGCCTCGACGTCCCCGTCGAGGAGCTGCAGTGGCTGCCGGCGGCGTCGGCCTTCCGCGGGCTGCTCGAGCTCCCGCTGCGGTTCACCCCCACCCCTCTCCAAGGAGGCTCGTGATGACCCAGACCACGCCGCCCTCGACCCCGTCGGCCGACCCTGCAGCCGACGCGACGACGACACCCACCGAACCGCCCTGGGCGAACGACACGGTCGAGTTCACGAACACGTCCACGTCGCCGGCCAGCTGGAACTCGGCCACGTGGCGGCCGTTCCGCAACGTCATCGTCTGCCGGATGGTGCCTGGCAGCGAGGACAAGGTGGGACCGGTGTTCGCCTACTACGACCGGACCACCCGGCCGCAGGACATGGGCGTCGTCGGGCGGGTCCTGCTCTCCTACGAGGGCCTCTACCTGCACGTCATCGAGCGCAAGGAGGACCCGGAGGTCTCCGGCCAGCGCCGCGGTCTGCCGGCGTTCCAGGCGATCGCCGAGGCCATCGCACCGTACGTGACGCCCTACCCCAGCTACTGGCAGAACCCGTCGCACTCGGTGGCGAAGCACTTCTACAGCTGGGTGCCCGAGGGCGAGGTCTCCCCCGACCGGGAGATGACCGTCATCGTCCAGCGGATGCGGCCGGGCAGCGAGGAGGACATCGCCCGGGTGTTCGCCGCATCCGACGCGGGTGGCCTGCCCACGGAGACCGGCGTCACCGGCCGCTGGCTGTACTCCATGGAAGACGTATTCGTGCACCTCCTGGAGCAGGACCGGGCCAAGGCGGCGGCCGTGCGGCAGAACCACGAGTCCATGCGGCCGGCATTCGCCAAGGTCATGGAGGACCTGGCTCCCTACGTCAGCCCGTACAACCCCGAGACGTGGCAGACCCCGCGCGACTCGGTGGCCCGGGTCTTCCACCGCTGGACGGCTCCCGACTGGGCGCCCGGGGACCAGCTTCCCGCGCCCCGCGAGGGCACGTCATGAGCCTGCGCCGGTTCGCCAACCAGACCTACTTCGCCGACGACGTAGCCGCGGCCGTCGCCTGGTACACGGAGCTCCTGGGTACCGGGCCGGGCTTCACCAGGCCCGGCCCAGGCGGACGGCCCAGCTACGCGAAGTTCCGCATCGACGAGGGGACGTCACTGGCGATCGCCTCCCGCGCCTCCGCCCCTCCGGGCATGGCGCTGGAGACCGGCGGCGCGGTCGGCTACTGGGACGTCGACGACCTCGACGCCGTGCTCGAGCGGCTCACCGCGATGGGCGCGAAGGAGTACATCCCGCTCACGCCGCACGGGCCGATCGTCAGCGCCGCCGTCGTCGACCCGTTCGGCAACGTGGTCGGCATCTCCTCCGAGCGGCACCACGCAGCCGACCTCCCCGGGGACGGTGCCCGCCGACCCGGGTAGTCCGCACGCGATCGGACGCGGCCGCCGGGACCCGTGGTCCCGGCGGCCGCGGCGTGTCCGGAGGAGATTGGTCGCGCGGGGTGACCAGCCGTGCGCGGAGGGGACGTGGCGTCGGCCTGTCGCGCTCCGGTCGGCACCTCCGATTGTGACCATCCGGTCACGTCCTTAGCGTTTCGGCGTCCGGCCGGTCGTCTCGTCCCCGTCCGGGGGCCCCTGCCGGATGCCGCCGAGTCGCGCCCACCCCCGTGGGTGCGAGCCGGGGACCCACCTGCACCACCGGGGTGAGTCCCGCTCCCGGCCCTCCGGGAGCGGGTAGGGCACTCCCAGCCCGAACCCGTCAGCTCACCTGGTAGGCGGCCACGGGAGGACGGAGTACATCCGCGCCCTGGGGCCCCGAGCCCCCGCGCGCCCAGGTCCGGGACCGTCGCGCTCCCGCCTGCCCAGCCACTGCACGCAGCAGCCGTCGCACGCCCGCAGCCGGGCCCCTGGTCCGGCCGGTGCCGCGCGCCCGGCTGCCGACCCCTGCCCTCACGGGCCTCGGGGCCCACCGCATCCCGACCCACCCGGCGCCGTCCGGTGACGGCGTCCGGCGACCACACCTCCAGGAGGACGACCCGATGCATGCACCCACCGACCTCGAGCACACCGCCGCCCAGGACACCCTCGTCGCCGCGCGACCGCGCCGCCGCGTCCTGCACCTGCTGACCGCCACGGGGGCGATGACCCTCGCCCTCACCTTCGGCGGGCAGGCGGTGGCCCAAGCCGACGACCACTGGGACTCCGGTGACCGCAGCTCCAGCTCCCAGTGGGGCGGCTGGGACGGTGACCGCGACGGTGGCTGGAACCAGGGCGACGGCGAGGCGGCGCCCGCCGCTCCCGCGGCGGCACCGGCTCCCGCGCCGGCCTCCGCACCCGCCCCGGCACCGGCTCCCGCGCCGGCCGCGGCACCCGCCGCCTCGGGCGAGGCGGCCTACAAGGACTACGCCCTGGCCCAGCTCGGCGGGAACGCCACCCAGTTCGGCTGCCTCGAGCAGCTCTGGGAGCGGGAGAGCGGCTGGAACCCGAACGCGCAGAACCCCAGCAGCACCGCCTACGGCATCGCCCAGTTCCTCGACTCCACCTGGGCGGGCACCGGCATCGCGAAGACGTCGGACCCGTACCGGCAGATCGACGCGGGGCTGGTCTACATCGAGAACCGGTACGGCAGCCCCTGCGCGGCCTGGAGCCACTTCCAGGCCAACAACTGGTACTGACCGACTGACCCGGGAGCCCCCTCCGGCCCGTCCGGTGAGGGCTCCCGGGTCGCCGCGCGGCGTCTCAGCTGGCGCGCAGTGTGGGGTAGTCGGTGTAGCCCTCGGCACCCGACGCGTAGAACAGGTGCGACCGGATCTCGTTCTCCGGGTGCTCCCCGGCCCAGCGCTCGACCAAGTCGGGGTTGGCGATCACCGCCCGGCCCACGGCGACGACGTCGGCGTGCGCGGCCTCGATGAGCGCCACCGCCTCCTCGCGGGTGGTGACGGCGCCGAAGCCGCTGTTGGCCATCAGCGGCGCGCCGGAGCGGCGGCGCAGCTCCTGGACCAGGTCGCCGGCGGGCTCCCGGTGCAGCACCGACAGGTAGGCCAGGCCGAGCGGACGCAGCCGGTCGAGCAGCGCGCCGTAGGTGGCGAGGACGTCGCCGCGGTCGGGCTCGAGGACGTCCTGGATGCCGTGCTCGGGCGAGATCCGCAGGCCCACGCGGCCGGCGCCGATCGCGTCGGCGACCGCGGTGACCACCTCGGCCACCAGGCGGGCCCGGTTCTCCGGCGAGCCGCCGTACTCGTCGTCGCGGACGTTGGACGACGGCGCCATGAACTCGTGCAGCAGGTAGCCGTTGGCGCCGTGGACCTCCACGCCGTCCAGCCCGGCCTCCACGGCGCGCTCGGCGGCCCGCCGGAAGTCCCGGACGACGTCCCGGACCTCCTCGGTGGTCAGCGCGTGCGGCACCGGGTAGGGCTGCTTGCCCTTCTCGGTGTGGCCGGCGCCGTCGATCGCGATGGCGCTGGGGGCCACCACGCGGCGGCCGCCGTTGACGTCGGGGTGGGTGACCCGCCCGCCGTGCATGACCTGCAGGACGATCCGGCCGCCGCGGGCGTGCACCGCCTCGGCGACGCGGCGCCAGCCGGCCACCTGCTCGTCGGTGACGATGCCGGGCTGGCCGACGAAGGACTGCGACTCGTGGTTCGGGTAGGTGCCCTCGGTGACGACCAGGCCAACGCCGGCGCGCTGCGCGTAGTGCTCGACGACGAGGTCGCCGGGCACGCCCGAGGAGCCGGACCGCATCCGGGTCAGGGGCGCCATGGCCACGCGGTTGGCGAGCTCGAGGTCGCCGAGTTTCACGGGTGAGAACAGGTCCACGCCGGTTCCGACACCCGCACGGCCCGCGCCATTCCGGGGTGCGGGCGGCGTCACAGGCGGCACGATGACGCCGTGTCCTCCCTGACCGACGCCGTCGCGGGCTGGTCCCCGGGCCCGCTGACCGGCACCGCGGTGGTCGCGCCCGGGCCCGCGGCCGCCTTCGCCGCGCTGCTCGACCAGCCCGCCCCGCCGCTGGCCGACGGCGACCCGCTGCCGCCGGGCTGGCACGTGTTCACCTTCCTCGACCGGCCGGCCACCGCCGACCTCGGCGACGACGGCCACCCCCGCGCCGGGCACTTCCTCCCGCCGCTGCCGCACCGGCGCCGGATGATCGCCGGCGGGCGGCTCCAGGTCACCGCTCCGCTGCGGGTGGGGTCGGCGGTGGAGCGGACGTCGTCGCTGGCCCGCTGCGAGGTCAAGACCGGCCGGAGCGGGGAGATGCTGCTGGTCACCGTGCGCAGCGAGTACCGGGAGGACGGCGCGCTGCTGGTCACCGAGGAGCAGGACGTCGTCTACCGCTCCCAGGAGGCCGGCTCCTCCCCGGCCCCGGCGGGCGCCGGCTCCCCCGCCGACATCGGCGACCACGTGGTCGAGGTGCTGCCCGACCCGCCGCTGCTGTTCCGGTTCAGCGCACTCACCTACAACGCGCACCGCATCCACTACGACCAGCCCTACGCGACGCAGGTGGAGGGTCACCCGGGTCTGGTCGTGCACGGGCCGCTGCTGGCGCTGCTGCTGCTGGAGGTCCCGCGCCGTCACCTGCCGGACCGGTCCGTCACGTCGTTCAGCCACCGCCTGGTCCGCCCGGCGTACGCGGGTCCGCCGGTGCGGGCGGGCGGGCGGCTCGACGGCGACCGGTTCGCGCTGTCCGCGGGGACGGTGGGCGCGCCCGCGTCGGTCACCGGGACCGCGGTGCTCGCCGAGGGCCCGCGGTGCTGAGCCCCGAGGAGCGCGACGTCGTCGCCATCGTGCGGGCCTTCGTCGACCGGGAGGTCCGCCCGGTCGTCCGCGAGCTCGAGCACGCCGACGAGTACCCCGAGGCGCTGGTCGAGCGGATGAAGGAGCTCGGCGCCTTCGGCCTGGCCGTCCCCGAGCCGTGGGGCGAGGCCCCGGTGTCGATGCCCTGCTACGCGCTGGTCACCGCGGAGCTCGCCCGCGGGTGGATGTCGCTGGCGGGCGCGATGGGCGGGCACACCGTCGTCGCGAAGCTGCTGGTCGCCTTCGGCACCCGGGAGCAGCAGGACCGCTGGCTGCCGCGCATGGCGACCGGCGAGGTCCGGGCGACGATGGCGCTCACCGAGCCCGGTGGCGGGTCGGACCTGCAGGCGATGACCACGGTGGCGCGACGCGACGGCGAGGGGTACGTCGTCGACGGCGCCAAGACCTGGATCAGCAACGCCCGCCGCTCACAGCTGGTCGCGCTGCTGTGCAAGACCGACCCGGCGGCGCGGCCGCGGCACCGCGGGGTGTCGGTGCTGCTGGTGGAGCACGGACCAGGACTGACGGTGTCGCGCGACCTGCCCAAGCTCGGCTACAAGGGCGTGGAGAGCTGCGAGCTGGTGTTCGATGCGTACCGCGCGCCGGCCGACGCCGTCCTGGGCGGGGTCGAGGGCCGCGGCTTCGCGCAGATGATGACCGGCCTGGAGACCGGGCGGATCCAGGTGGCGGCGCGGGCGGTGGGCGTGGGCCAGGCGGCCTTCGACGACGCGCTGCGCTACGCCCAGCAGCGGGAGAGCTTCGGCCGGCCGATCTGGCAGCACCAGTCGGTGGGCAACCTGCTCGCGGACATGGCCACCTCGCTGACCGCCGCCCGCCAGCTCCTGCTCCATGCGGCCGAGCGCCACGAGTCGGGACAGCGGTCGGACATGGAGGCCGGGATGGCCAAGCTGTTCGCCTCCGAGACGGCGATGCGCATCGCGCTGGACGCCATCCGCGTGCACGGCGGCCACGGCTACTCGACCGAGTTCGACGTCGAGCGCTACTTCCGCGACGCCCCGCTGATGATCGTCGGCGAGGGCACCAACGAGATCCAGCGCGACGTCATCGCCCGCCAGCTGGTGGCCCGCGGCGGGCTCGACTGAGCCCGTCGACGTTCCCGCGGGAACGCTCCGCGCCGGTGACCAGCGGTTCTGTCGGCAGCCCCTCCTAGCGTGTCGGACACACGTTCGAGGAGGACGCCGATGGACGGGCCCACCGACCTGCCGCTCGACGAGCTCGCCCGGCGCATCACCGGCACCGCCGTCCGGCTGGCCGCCGCGACGGCGGAGTGGCTCGCACTGATCGCAGAGTTCGACCGCCGCGAGGGCTGGGGCGGCGCCGGCCTCCGGTCGTGCGCCCACTGGCTGGCCTGGCAGTGCGGCCTGTCCCCCGGCGCGGCCCGCGAGCACGTCCGCGTCGCCCGCGCCCTGACCGGCCTACCACGCATCCGGGAGTCCTTCGCGTCCGGCCGGCTCTCCTACTCGAAGGTGCGGGCGCTCACCCGGGTCGCCGAGCCCGACACCGAGGACGCGCTGCTCGACCTCGCGCGCGAGGCCACCGCGGCCCAGGTCGAGCGGGTGGTCCGCGCCTGGCGCCGGTCGGACGCCGTCGACGCCGGGACCGTGCGCGACAAGCGGCGGTTCGAGCACTGGTGGGACGACGACGGGATGCTGCACCTGCGCATGTGCCTGGACGCCGAGGAGGGCGCGGCGTTCCTCGCCGGCGTCGACTCCCTCGCCGAACGCGACGCCCGCCGCGACCGGGCGGCCGCCCGGCGGGAGGGCGATCCCGGGCGCGGGGGCGACGGGCCGGCCGACGGGGTCGACGAGGTGGCCCTCGCCCGGGAGCGGACGGCGGCGCGCCGCTGCTCCGCGGTTGCCCGGCTGGCCGCCGCCGCACCGGAGGCCGACCGCCGGGCCGGGGACCCGCCGCGGCGCGAGGTCGTCGTGCACGTCGACGCCGCGGTCCTCGCCGACGACGCCGCGGCCGGCCGGGCCCACCTGGAGGGCGGGCCGGCGCTGCACGGCAGCCAGGTGCGGCGGATGCTCTGCGAGGCCACGGTCGTCACCATGCTGTCGCGCGGACGCGAGCCGCTCGCCGTGGGCCGCGCCCGGCGGCTGGCCACCCGGGCCCAGCGACGGGCGCTGTCCCGCCGCGACGGTGGGTGCGCGCGGCCCGGGTGCCCGGAGACGCGCGTGGCGCGGCTGCACGCGCACCACCTGCGCCACTGGCTGTTCGGCGGCGCCACGGACCTGGACAACCTGGTCCTGCTCTGCGACGCCGACCACGGCCTGGCCCACGACCTCGACCTGGTCATGACGCGGCAAGCAGGTGAGTTGGTCGCCATCACACCCGACGGCCGCCGGGTGTGGGGCCGGGGAGACGTCGCCTTCGCCGCCGGCGTGGAGGGAGCCGACGGCGGCGGCGACGGGACCGCGCCGACCGGTTCGGCGCTCGTGACCCGGCTCGTCCCGCGCCAGGAGTCCGACCAGCCCGGCTCGCTGGCCGGGGGTGGCGAGCGCATGGACCTCGGCTACGTCGTCGGCGTGCTGCTGGGCAACCGCGACCTCGAGCGCCGGCTGGCCGCCGAGCGGGCCGGTCGGCTCGACCCGGCGGCCTGATCCCGCCGTCCCGCGGCCGGGCGTTCCGCCGGAGCGGTGGCCGGGCGTTCCCGCGGGAACGGGCGGACCCTCCCGGCCGTGGTGGGCCGGGAGGGTCCGGGTGAGGCGGATGTCAGGCGACCGCTCGGCGGCGGGTGAGGACGGTGCCAGCGACCAGGCTGACGACCACCCAGCCGGTCAGGACCAGCACCTGGGTGCTGCCGCCGTGCCCGAGGGCCAGACCCAGCACGGCGTCGGCCGGGTCGAGCTTCCCGGCGAGGCCCGGCTGGGCCATCCGCAGGACCGGCATGACGCCCAGGACGGTCAGGTACAGCCCGGTCAGCGCTGCCGGCGAGTTCGCCACGGCCGCGCCCACACCGGCGCCGACGACCGCGAAGGCCGCACCGGCCGCGACCACGACCCCGAACGCCTGCGGGACGCCGTCCCACGTCAGGTCCCCGACGGGCGCCACCGCCAGGACGCCGGCGGTCGCCGCGGTCGCGACGGCGGCCAGCGTGGCACCGAGGAGGGCCACGGCGACCGTCTTCGCGGCCACCACCCGCCCGCGCTGCGGCACCACCAGGAAGGTGGTCTGCACGGTCCGGTGGGTCCACTCGCCGGCGGTCGACAACACCCCGAGCGCGAGCAGGACCAGCACGGTGACCAGACCGAGCGCGCCGACCGGCCCGGTGGCCGAGCCGAGGTCGTCGTCGCTGGTCGCGGCCATGACGGCCGCGGCGACGGGTGCGAGCAGTGCCGACACCAGCGCGAGCGTCCGCCCCGACCGGGTGGACAGGGACTTGCGGATCTCCAGGCCGACCAGGGTGGCCGGCGACGCACCCCGCTCGCGGACGGCGGGACGCGCGGTGGACGAGGGTGCGGGGGTGAGGGTGGTCATGGCGAGCTCCGGGAGGAGGGATGGGGTGGGTCAGGAGGCGGAGGTGAGCTGGAAGAAGAGGTCCTCGATGCCGCGCTGGACCGGGCGCAGGTCGGTCAGGACGTGGCCTCCGGCCGCCGCGACCGCCCCGACCGCGCCGGGCTCGGCGCCGGGGACCACCAGGACGCCGTCGGCGCCGTGTTGCACGTGGAACCCGGCGTCCTCCAGCGCGCGGGCGAGCGCGGCCGGGTCGGCGGCGTGGACGGTGGTGCCCTCGCCGCCGAGCAGCTCGGTCACCGGGCCGTCGGCGACCAGCCGGCCGGCGCCGATCACCAGCAGCCGGTCGACGGTGTGCTCGACCTCGCCGAGCAGGTGGCTGGACAGCAGCACCGTGCCGCCGCGCGCGGCGTGCCCGCGCAGCAGGTCGCGCATCCAGCGGATGCCCTCGGGGTCCAGGCCGTTGGCCGGCTCGTCGAACACCAGCACCGGCGGGTCGGCCAGCAGCGCCCCGGCGATGCCCAGCCGCTGCCGCATGCCGAGGGAGTAGCCGCCGATCCGCCGCCGCGCGGCTGCGGAGAGGCCGACCAGCTCCAGCACCTCGTCGACCCGCGGCCGCGGTACCCCGATGGCCGTGGCGAGCAGCTGCAGGTGCACCCGCCCGGTGCGGCCCGGGTGCACGGCCGAGGCGTCGAGCAGCGTCCCGACGACGGCGCCCGGGTTGGGCAGCTCCCGGTAGGGCCGGCCGTCGACGAGCGCGGTCCCCGAGGTGGCCGGCACCAGGCCGGTCACCATCCGCATCGTCGTGGTCTTGCCGGCGCCGTTGGGACCGAGGAAGCCGGTCACCGTGCCGGGCTCGAGCGTGAAGGACACGTCGTCGACGACGGTCCGGGAGCCGTACTGCTTGGTCAGCCCGCTGACCTCGATCATGGGGACCTCCTCGGTCGCCGACCGGTCCGTCCGGTCACGACGACGAGAGTGGCCGCGGCCGGGGGCGCGCCGCGTCGGCCGCGGGGCTGGACCTGCGGCACCGGGAGTCGTACGCCGTGTCGCCCGATCGGAGACGTCGGACGTCGACCGTCGGGCGACCCGCGGGCACGGCGCGGCGTCCTACGCTCCGCGGCATGGGGCTGCGCGCTCGCCTGTGGCCGGGACTCGGGCCGCGCAGCATCGCGTTCGAGGTGGCCCTGGCACTGCTCGGCACGGTCGCCGTCGGCCTGTCGGCGGCGACCCCGGGCAGCGGTCGCCTGGCCGTCGTCGTCCCGGGGACCGTCCTCCTGGTCGTCACCCTCGCCCTGCTGCGCCGCCGCGCGCCGCTGGTCCCGTTCGGCATCGGCGCCGTCCTGTCGGCCCTCTCCCCCGCGGTCACCGTCGCGAGCCTGCTGACCGCCTACGCCGTGGGCCGGTACGAGCCGCGTTGGCCGGTGCGCTCGGCGGCGGCGGTCGTGGGGGTCGTCGCGGTCGCCCAGCCGTGGACGCTGACCTCGGTGGACCAGTGGGTCGGCGCCGTCGGCGGCGCCACGCTCGTCGTCCTGCTCCCCGGGGCGCTCGGCGCCTGGGCGCGCACGCGCGCCGAGCTGGTCGACGCGCTGACCGGCCGGGCCGAACGGGCCGAGGCCGAGCGGGAGCTGCTGGCCCGCGAGGCCGTCCTCACCGAGCGGACCCGGATCGCCCGGGAGATGCACGACGCGGTCGGCCACCGGGTGAGCCTCATGGTGCTGCAGGCGGGGGCCATCGAGGTGGCCGCTGGGGACCGGGACCGCGTGCAGCAGCTGGCCGGCCAGGTGCAGGAGGCCGGACGGCGCGCGCTGGAGGAGCTGCGGCAGATGGTCGGCGTGCTGCGTGCCGGGGACCTCGACGAGGCTGCGCCGCTGGGCCCCCAGCCGGGGCCGGCCGACCTGCCCCGGCTGGTCCAGGCGGCCCGGGAGGCAGGGATGACGGTGCGCTGGAGCGGACCCGCGGAGGGGACCGCGCCGGTCGACCCCGCCGTCGGGCGGGCGGCGTACCGCATCGTGCAGGAGGCGCTGACCAACGCCGGCCGGCACGCCCCCGACGCACCGGTCGAGGTCACCGTCGAGCGGTGCCCGGGTGAGCTGCGCGTCCGGGTGGTCAACGGCCGCCCGTCGCACGTCCCGGACGCCGTCCCCGGCGGGGGCTTCGGCCTGGTGGGGCTGGCCGAGCGGGTGCGCACGCTCGGCGGCCGGCTGCGCGCCGAGCCGCGTCTGGACGGCGGCTTCGACGTCGAGGCGGTGCTGCCGGCATGAGCGGCTCCGCCGGGCAGCCGCGGATCCGGGTGGTCCTGGTCGACGACGAGGAGCTGGTCCGGTTCGGTCTGCGCACCGTCCTCGAGGCCGCCGGTGACATCGAGGTCGTCGGCGAGGCCGCGGACGGTGCCGCGGGGGTCGCCGCGGCCCGGGACCTGCGCCCCGACGTCGTCCTCACCGACATCCGGATGCCCCGCATGGACGGGCTGGCCGCCACCCGCGAGATCCTCGCGCTCCCCGACCCGCCGCAGGTCGCGGTGCTGACCACCTTCCACCTCGACGAGTACGTCTACGCGGCGCTGGCCGCCGGCGCGGCGGGCTTCCTCCTCAAGGACACCCCGCCGCGGGAGATCGCCGCGGCGGTGCGGGCGGTGGCCGACGGGACGGCGACCCTGTCCCCCGCGGTCACCGCGACGCTCATCGAGTCCTACGTCGACCGGCGGGCCGCACCGCGGCGCGCGCGGGCGCTGCGGCGGGTCGCGGCGTTGTCCGACCGCGAGCGCGAGGTGCTGGCCCTGCTGGGCAGCGGCGGGTCCAACGCCGAGCTCGCCGGGCGGCTGTTCGTCAGCGAGGCGACCGTGAAGACCTACGTCTCCCGGCTGCTGACCAAGCTCGACCTGGCCAACCGGACGCAGGCGGCGATCCTCGCCCACGAGGCCGGCCTGCTCGAGGGCTGACCCGGCTCACCGCGGCGTCAGCAGCCGGCGGGTCTGCCGCGCCCGGGCGAGCAGCGACCCGTCCTCGGCGCGCAGCTCGGCGTCGTCCACGGCCACGTCGTCGTCGACCCAGGTGGTCACCTGGTCGACCAGGACCCAGGCGCCCGGGGCCGGCGGCGGGCCGGCGAGGTGCGCGGTGAGCTCGACGGTCGGGACGGCGAGCGGCGTGGTGCGGACGGCGAACAGCGACGGCGGCAGTGCGTCGATCAGCACGCCGAGCTGGACCAGCGGCTCGAGGTCGCCGTCGATGCGCGCCCACGCGGTCAGCCGCGGCTCGTCGCCACCGGCCAGCGGCCGCGTCGTGCCCAGTGCGCGGACCGAGAGGTGCTCGGCGAAGGGCACCAGCTCGCGCGGCAGCGCGAACGGCACCCCGTCGGCCACGGCGGGGACGGGTGCGGGCGCCCCCGGCCGGACGGGCCGGGCCAGGGTGAGCACCTGCGCGACCGCGGCGACCCGCCCGCCCTGGTCCAGCGTGGCCCGCACGCTGCCGGTGGTGCCCGCCCGGTCGGCGACGGCCTCGACGTGCGCCTCCGTCGCGGGCTCGACCCCGGCCAGCAGGTGCGCGGCCACCGCCCGCGGCGCGGCGCCGGTCAGGTCCGCCGCCGCGGCCAACAGGTGCCCGACCACCAGCCCGCCCTGCACGTGGGTGAAGGACCGCCAGCTCGGGTCGAACGTCAGCACCCGCCCGGGCGCCGGACGGGCGGTCGGGACGAGAGCGGCGGTCAGGCTCACGGTTCCTCCAGGCGCGCCGGTTGGACGATCCAACCGACGCGACGAGGAACCCTACCGCAGTCAGTATGGTCATCCAACCGACATGGTGTCGTCCAGCGCGTACGAGCCGGTGGTCACCTCACCGACGCGCCGGTGGGCGGTCATGACCGCGCCGGTGGAGGTGGTCGCCGACGAGACCGTCTCCCACGTCCGCGGGGCCGCCCCGCCCTCGAACAGCCGCTTCCCCTGGCCCAGGACGACGGGGAAGACGATCGTGCGGAGCTCGTCGACGAGGTCCTCGGCGAGCAGGGTCTGCACCAGCCCCACCGAGCCGTGCACCTGCAGCTCCCCGCCGTCGGCGGCCTTGAGTTCCCGCACGGCGGCCGGGACGTCGTCGCCGAGGAGGCGAGCCGTCGACCACTCGAGCGAGGTGAGCGTCCGCGAGGCGACGTGCTTGGTCTTCGTCTGCAGCGCCTGGGCCACCGGGTCGCCCTTCGCGTCCACGTGCGGCCAGTGCGCCGCGAAGATCTCGTAGGTGCGGCGGCCGAGGAGGAAGTCCTCGGCACCGGCGAACCAGGCGTCCATCTGCCGGCCGAAGGCCTCGTCGGCGTGCGGGACCAGCCAGCCACCGAACGGGAAACCGCCGGAGGGGTCCTCCTCCGGGCCGCCGGGGGCCTGGGCGACCCCGTCGAGGGTCAGGAACGTGGTGACGACGAGCGGGCGCATCGGGTCCTCCTCGGTGCCGGGTGACGGTGTCGGGGTGCAGACGGCGCCCGGCGCCGGGACTCATCGGTCCGGGTGAGCCCGGGGGTGACCACTCCAGTCGTGCCCGCCCGGTGTCGATGGGAGGGGACTGGCCTTCCGGACGAGGAGCACCCATGGCACGACAGCGCACGGACGCGCAGCAGCAGATCGCCGACCTGCTGCGGACGGCGAGGAAGTCGCTGCACATGAGCGTGGCGTTCCTCAGCCGGCTCGACGGCACGACCCAGCACTTCGAGGTGGTCGACAGCCGGGTGCCGGCCCTGTTCCGGGACGGCGCCACGGCCGTCCAGGAGACGTCCTTCTGCCAGAAGATCCTCGACGGGGAGCTGCCCGCCGTCATCGACGACGTCACGCGGTACCCGCTCGCGATGTCGCTGCCCGCGGCCCGCATCCCGCGCATCCGCAGCTACGTCTCGGCGCCGGTGACGCTGTCCGACGGCACCCTGTACGGCACCTTCTGCGCGTTCGGCTTCACCTCCGACAAGGAGCTCACCCGCCGGGACGAGTCGCTCATGACGGTCCTGGCCTCGGCCGCGTCGGTGGTCATCGAGCCCGAGGTCCGCGAGCAGCAGCGCCGCGACGACATCGACGGCCGGCTCGGGCCGCTGGTGCAGGCGGGCGGCCCCAGCATCGTCCTGCAGCCGATCGTCGACCTCGCCACCGGGCAGCGGGTGGGCGCCGAGGCGCTCAGCCGGTTCCCGCGCGAGTGGGGCAAGGGCCCCGACGTCGTCTTCGAGGAGGCGCACAGCGTCGGCCGCGGCCACGAGGTGGAGCTGCTCGCACTGCGCGGCGCGGCCGCGCACCTGGACCGGGTCGGCGGCTACGTGGCCATGAACGTCTCCCCGCAGACCCTGCTGACGCCGGAGTTCGCCGGGCTGCTGGGGGAGCTGCCCCTCGACCGCGTCCTGCTCGAGCTCTCCGAGCACGACCCGGTCGAGGACTACGACGAGCTCACCCGCGTGCTGCTGCCCTTCCGCGCCGCCGGGATGCGGCTGGCCATCGACGACGTCGGCGCCGGCTTCTCCTCGCTGCGCCACATCGTCGTGACCGACCCCGACGTGATCAAGGTGGACCGCAGCATCGTCAGCGGCCTGGACACCGACCCGGTGCTCGCCCGGCTGGTCGCGTCCCTGGTGACCTTCGGGCACGGCTGCGGCGTGACGGTGGTCGCCGAGGGCATCGAGACCGCCGAGGAGGCCGACGCGCTGCGCGGGCTCGGCGTCGACCTCGGCCAGGGCTGGTTCTTCGGCCGCCCCGGGCCGCCGGAGGCCCTGGCCCCCGTCGCGCCCGCGCGGGCCGAGCCCCAGCCGGTCTGATCCCTCCCGGCCGTCGGCGCCCGGGGCTAGCGTGCGCGCCGTGCCGCAGACCGCGTCCCGCGCCGACGTCCTGGCCTCCCGGGTCACCGCCCAGCAGCTGGACCGGGAGTCCGGCACGGCCGCCGACACCGCCGTCCTCGACCTCGGCGTGCAGGACACCGGTCCCGACGGCGGGCTGTGGGCCCTGGCCCTCCGCGGCGTCGACGTGGCGGCCCTGGACCCGGCCGAGCTGGCCACCGTCTGGACCGTCCGCGGCGCCCCGCACCTCCACCGCCGCGCCGACCTGCCCGCCGTCGCCGCCGCGACCGCCCCGTTCTCCGAGGACGACGCGGCCAAGCGGGTGTTCGACGCGGCGAGGCCGCTGAAGGCGGCGGGCATCCCCGTGCTCACCGCGCTGGACCGGATCGCCGAGCGGATGCGGGCGATCGTCACCGCGCCGACGGTCAAGGGCGAGATGTCGCGGGCGCTGTCGGACGCCCTCATGGAGGACGGCGGGCCCGGTCCCTACAACCGGTACTGCCGCCCCTGCGACGCGGTGCACCTCTACGAGCAGCCGTTCCGCCTCGCGGCACTGCGGGCCGGGCTCGAGCTGCAGCCGGGCACCTCGCCACCGGTGCTGCAGCCGGTGCCCGGTTTCGCGCCGGCGGACACCGTCCCCGACCGGCTCGACGTCGTCCGCGGGTACCTGCACCTGCTGGGCCCGGCCACGCCGCAGCACGTGGCCGGCTACCTCGACGCCCCGGTCGCGGACGTGAGGGCGCACTGGCCCGACGACGCCGTCGAGGTGACGGTGGACGGGCAGCGGCGCTGGGTGCTCGCCGGCGACGTCGAGCGGCTCGGGACGGCGCCGCCCGCGGTCACCCGGCTGCTCGGCCCGTTCGACCTGTTCCTGCAGGGCCGCGACCGCGAGACGCTGGTCGCCGACCCCGCCCGCCGGAAGGCGCTGTGGCCGGTGCTCGGCCGGCCCGGAGCGGTGCTGCACGACGGCGACCTCGCCGGACTGTGGCGGCCACGCAAGGCCGGCAGCGCGCTCACCGTCACCGTCGAGCCGTGGCGGCCGGTGACCGGGGCGCTCCGGGCGCGCATCGAGGAGCAGGCCGAGCGCCTGGCCGCCTTCCGCGGGATCCGGCTGAAGGCCGTCGAGGTGACCGGCTGAACCGTCCACCGGACGACGGACCCGCTCGGGGGCCCGCGGTGCCACGATGTGGCGCATGACCGAGCCGGTCCGCACCGCAGACCTCCGGGTGTCCGACGTCGAGCGCACCGCCGTCCAGGAACGGCTGCGCCGTGCGGTGGGCGACGGCCAGCTCGACCTGCACGAGTTCGACGAGCGGCTGCAGGCGGTGTGGGCCGCGCGCACCCGCGGCGAGCTGCAGCGGATCACCCTCGACCTGCCCGAGCCGCCGCCCCCGCCGCCGCCGGCTCCCCGGCACCGGGTCTTCTCCGACACCGCCGGCGGCACCACGATGCGGGTGCTCACCACGGTGTGGGCGTGCGTGGTGGCGGTCAACGTCGTCGTCTGGCTGCTGGTGTCGCTGGGCAACGGCGATGCCGTCTACCCGTGGCCGATCTGGTTCGTCCCGTCGGGCGCGGTGCTCGCCGTCCTCTACGCCACCGGGATCGGCCGCCCCCGGTAGTTGCTCGAACGGCCCCGTTGCAGGGTCCCGCCGCGAGCCTGCGAGCGGTGGGGGCAAGGGGGTCCTTCATCGCTCCGAACGTCGTCGCTGCCGGGTCTTGGCCCCGTACATCGCCCGGTCGGCGCGGGCGACGACGTCGTCGGGGGTGTCGCCGGGCCGGCCGACGGCCCCACCGATGCTCATCCCGACCCGCAGCGGCCCGGCCACGGTCGGCACCGGCGCGGTCACCCGCGCGGACACCAGCGCGGCCAGCTCGCCGACGTCGGACTCGTCGCAGTCGGGCGAGAGCACCACGAACTCGTCGCCGCCGAAGCGGGCGACGACGTCGCCGGGCCCGGCCGCAGCCTGCAGCCGGGCGGCGACCTCCACGAGCACCGAGTCGCCGACGCCGTGCCCGTGCACGTCGTTGACCCCCTTGAAGCCGTCGAGGTCGCAGAAGAGCACCCCGCAGGGGTCGGCCGACCGCGGGTCGAGCCGGCGGGTGAGCTCCTCGAAGAACGTGTGCCGGTTGGCGATGCCGGTCAGCCGGTCGGTGCGGGCCCGCTGCGCGAGCAGCTCCTCCCGCCGCCGCTGCTCGGTGACGTCGATGCCGATGCAGGCCACCGCGAAGGGCCGACCGTCGGGACCGGTCAGGACGTTGTTGCGCATCGACACCAGCCGGCGGGCGCCGTCCCGGTCGAGCCAGTCCCCCTCCTGGGGGTGTGCCCGGCCGGTCCGCACCGCCTGCTCGACGGCGTCACGGGCCAGCTCCCGGTGCTCGGGGACGACCCACACCTCCCAGAAGGGCAGCCCGAGCAGCTCCTCGGCGCACCGCCCGGTGAAGCGCTGCAGCGCGGGGTTGGCCAGCAGGATCCGGCCGTCGGCGCCCACGACGGTGACGAGGGCGTCGGTGCCCTCGACGAACCCCTGCGCCAGCCGGTCGTCCACTCAGCCCCGCGCGTCGCGGACGGCGCGCACCCCGGCCCGGCCGCGGTCCTCGCGGCCGCCGTGCACCCGGACCATGTCGGCTCCTCCCCCGTCGGCGTCCGCCGACACACCGGATGAGACCACGGTGACCGTCCCACGTCGACGGGCCGGTCCGGGTTCCCGTACCGGCCGGTCCGGTGCCTGCGCCGGGACGCCGGGCCGGCTCAGCGGAGCACCCACGGACCCTCGGCGCGGCTCTTCCCGGACCTGATGTCTCAGCACTAAGGTATCCGGGCATGGCAGCGGCGCGCCGGGTGCGGATCGGCATCGACACCGGGGGCACGTTCACCGACGTGGTCGCCGTCGACGAGGAGACCGGGGCGACGACCACCACCAAGACGCCCTCCACCCCCGCCGACCCGGCCGAGGGCTTCCTCACCGGCGTCCGCAAGGTCCTCGGCCTGCTGGGCCTGCCCGGCGACGCGGTCACCGCGGTCAGCCACGGGACGACGGTGGCGACCAACCAGCTGCTCGAGGGCAGGCTCGACCGGATCGGCTTCGTCACGACCGAGGGCTACGAGTCGGTGCTGGAGATCGCCCGGCAGTCGGTGCCCGACGGGTACGGCAACAGCTACTTCTGGGTCAAGCCGCCGCGGATCGTGCCGGCCGACCTGGTGCGCACCGTCCGCGGCCGGCTCGACCACCACGGCGAGGAGGTGCGCCCGTTCGACGAGGGCGACGCCCGCGCGGCCGCCCGCTTCTTCCGCGACGCCGGCATCACCACCATCGGCGTCTGCTTCCTGCACGCCTACGCGGACGACGCGCACGAGCGCCGGATGCTCGAGGTCCTCCGCGAGGAGCACCCCGACGCCGTGGTCAGCATCAGCTCCGAGGTGCTGCGCGAGTACCGGGAGTACGAGCGGTCGGTGACCACGCTGGTCGACGCCGCGGTCAAGCCGAGGGTCGGCGCGTACGTCACGAACATCCGCACCCGGCTCGACGAGATCGCCCCGGGCGTGCCGTTCTACGTGATGAAGAGCAACGGCGGCGTGCTCTCGGCCGGCGAGGTCGTGCACCAGCCGATCACCACGATGCTCTCCGGCCCGGCCGCCGGGGCCCTGGGCGCGGCGCTCATCGCGGGCACCGCCGGCTTCGACCGGGTGCTCACCTGCGACGGCGGCGGCACCTCGACCGACGTCACCGTCGTCATCGACGGCGAGCCGACGCTCACCACCGAGGGCTCGGTGGGCGACTACCCGTCGAAGATCCCGATGATCGACGTCGTCACCGTCGGGGCGGGCGGCGGCTCGATCGCGTGGCTCTCCCCCGAGGGCACGCTCAAGGTGGGCCCGCGCTCGGCCGGCGCCGACCCCGGCCCGATGTGCTACCCCGGCGGCGGCGACCAGCCCACCGTCACCGACGCGCACGTCGTCCTCGGCCGGATCCCCCCGCACCTGCTCGGCGGGGAGATCCCGCTGTCGGTGGACGCCGCCCGCGCGGGGCTGACCGCGCTCGGGGAGCGGCTGGGGCTGTCGCTGGAGCGCACCGCCACCGGCATCCTCGAGATCTCCGCGTGGAACCAGGCCAACGCGCTGCGCCAGGTCACCGTGGCCCGCGGTCTCGACGTCCGCGACTTCACCCTCACCACCTTCGGCGGCTCCGGCTCGCTGCTGGCCTGCCGCCTGATGGACGTGCTCGGCCTGCCCCGCACGCTGGTGCCGCCGAACCCCGGCAACGTCAGCGCGTTCGGGCTGCTGACCGTCGACGTCCGCAACGACTACGTGCAGACCGTCGTCAGCCGGCACCTCGACCTCGACCTGGCGCGCGTGCGGTCGGTCTTCGGCGACCTCGAGGCCCAGGCGCGCACGGCGCTGGACGGCGAGGGCTTCGACCGCGCCGAGCAGCGGATGCAGCGGACGGCGGACCTGCGCTACGTGGGCCAGGCGTTCGAGGTCCGCGTCCCGGTGGCCGACGGCGAGCTCGACCGGGCCGCGGCCGACGACGTCGCGCAGGCCTTCCACGCCGCCCACCGCCAGCTCTACGGCTACGACTTCGCCGACGACCCGCGCCAGGCCGTCGAGTGGGTCAACCTCCGGGTCAGCGGGATCGGGCCGATCCGCCGTCCCGACGTGGTGGAGCTGCCCGCCGGCGACGGCGGCGTCGAGCGCGCCGTCACCGGCTCGCGGCGGGTGTTCTTCGACGACTGGGTGGACACCCCGACCCACGACCGCACCCGGCTGGCCCCCGGCGACGTGGTGGCCGGGCCGGCGGTCGTCGAGGAGTTCGGCTCGACCGTCCCGGTGCACCCCGGTTTCGCGGCCACCGTCGACCGCTTCGGGAACCTGCTGCTGACGAAGGAGGCGGGCCAGTGAGCGAGCTCGCGAGCTCACCCGACCGGCAGGGCGCCTTCCCCACGGGCACCCTCACCGGGGGGAAGGCCGACGCCGACCCGGTGCTGGTCGAGATCGTCGCCGGCACGCTGGCCGCGATCGAGAAGGAGGTCGAGACCTCCATCGGCCGCACCTCGCGTTCGCCGATGATCCGCGACGCGCACGACTTCCGGGCCGGCATCCACGACCGGGAGCTGCGCAAGCTCACCGGCCGGTCGTACTCGGCGCTCGTGCACCCGGTGGTGCGCGACCACCCGATCGAGACCATGCACCCCGGTGACGTCTTCTTCCACAACGACGTCTACCTCTCCGAGGGCGGGATCGGGCACCTGCCCGACCTGTGCGTCACCGTGCCGGTGTTCGCCCACGTGGACGGCGCCGAGCGGGTCGTCGCCTTCGTCCAGGCCTTCGGGCACCACGACGACATCGGCGGCGCGGTGCCCGGGTCGATGCCCAGCGCGGCGACCAGCGTGTACGAGGAGGGGCTCATGGTCCCCCCGATCAAGCTGTGGGACCGCGGCGTGCCCAACCAGGCGGCGCTGGCGATCATGACCCGCAACTCGCGCATGCCCGACTCGCTGGCCGCCGACCTCGACGCCGAGTGCTCGGCCTGCCTGGCCGGCGCCCGCCGCCTCGGTGAGCTGTTCGACCGCTACGGGGTGGAGGCCGTCGAGGCGTGCTTCGACGCGATCCTGGCCAACTCCACCGAGGTCTACCGGCGCGAGATCCTGTCGCAGATCCCCGACGGCACCTACGTCTGGGAGGACTACGCCGAGCACGACGGCGTCGAGGAGCCCAAGCTCCACCGGCAGCGGATCACGCTGACCATGGACTCCACCCGGGAGACGCCGCTGGTCATCGACTTCACCGGCACCGGCCCGCAGGCCAAGGGCCCGATCAACCACTGCGGCGACTACGCCGACGGCAACTTCCTCAAGAAGTGGCTGGCGCCGATCCTGCGCAACCTCGCCGAGACGCCCGAGCGGATGGCCGAGCTCGACGTCAACGAGGGCGTCGTCCCGCTGATCGAGATGCGGTTCCCGGAGAAGGGCACGCTGCTCACGCCGGTCTTCCCGGCACCGACCAACGCGCGGACGTTCGTCATCCTGCGCCTGCTGGGCGTCCTCGCCGGCGTGCTGGCCAAGGCCACCGGCGGCCGGATGCCCGCCGACCAGGAGACGATCCGCTACACCGGCGTCTACGGCACCGACCTCGACGGCCGGCCCTACCTCATGCGCGAGGTGCTCGGCGGCGGGTCGGGCGGCCGGTACTACGCCGACGGCGAGGACACCATCCACGTCGTCCCGGACTCGCGGAACCTGCCGACCGAGTTCACCGAGGGCCGCTTCCCGCTGCGCGTCGAGCGGCTGGGCCTGGCGCTGGACTCCGGCGGTCCCGGCCGCCACCGCGGCGGCTGCGGCTACGAGAAGCACATCCGGGTGCTGCGCGACGCGCACTTCATGTCGATCGCCGACCGCTCGATCCTGTCCTGCTGGGGCGTCAAGGGCGGGAAGGCCGGGCGGCCGTTCCAGGTGACCGTCGACCCGGGCGGCCCGGACGAGCGCGAGGTCGACGCGCTCGCCGACGCCGAGCCGCTGCCGGCGGGCACGGTCGTGCGCATCCGGACGACGGGCGGCGGCGGCTGGGGGGACCCGCTCGACCGGCCGGTCGACGAGGTCCTGCGGGACATCGCCTGGCGCAAGGTGTCCGTGCGGGGCGCCCGTGACGACTACGGCGTCGTCGTCGGCGAGGACGGCACGGCCGACGTGGAGGCGACCGACGCCCTGCGGGCGCAGCTGCGCGCGGCCCGCACCGGCGACGAGCCGTTCTTCGACCGCGGCCCGGGCTACGCGCGGCTCTCGGGCGGGGCGACGTCCAACGAGTTCGACGTCCTGTAGGCGCAGTCGTGCTCTGCCCCCGATCGGGGGCAGAGCACGAGCGACGGCGGATCAGGTGTCGAGCTCGGTGCTGTGCGGCGGGGGCTTGGCCTCGTCGCCGGTCTCGCCGTCGTCGCCGTGGTAGCTCGGGTGGTCGGTGGTGCGCGGGTCGTCGTCCCCCGCGGCCTCGACGTCCTCGGGGACCAGCGGCGTCTCGTGCAGCACGTTCTCCCGCGCCTGGTCGCGGTCGGTGCCCGGGACCTCGGTCATGGCTCCTCCTCGGGGTTCGGGTGCTGCGTGCCCTACCCCGTCACCGGGCGGGCAGGCGCGGGTTCGCCACCGGTGAACGGGCGCACCCGCAGCACCTCGGCGGTGCGCTCGTCGGCGGGCAGGAACGCCTCGACCGAGAGCTCGGCGGCGGTGAGGTCGACGGCGGTGCCGAAGGTGGTCACCGTGCTGAGGAAGGACAGCACCTCCTCGCCCGCGCGCAGCCGCAGCGGCACCGCGATCCCGTCCGGCGTCGAGCGGTCGGTGCCGCCGGGGAGCGCGGCCAGCTCGCGGTGCAGCGCGGCCAGCCCGGGATCGCCGGTCAGGTGCGCCTCGCGGTCCAGCCGGTGCAGCACGTGCGCCCGCCACTGCGGCAGGTTGGCGATCCGCGGCGCCAGCCCCTCCGGGTGCAGGCTCAGCCGCAGCACGTTGACCGGCGGCTCGAGCAGGTGCGCCGCCACGCCGTCGAGGAGCATCCCCACGCCGGCGTTGGCCGTCACCAGCGCCCAGGACCGGTCGACGGCGAGGGCCGGGAACGGCTCGTACGCGCTGAGCACCAGGTCGAGGGCCCGGGTGACGGCGGCCATGTCGGGCGAGCCGAGCGAGCGACGGCCGTAGGCGGGGGCGAACCCGGCGGCGAGCAGCAGGTCGTTGCGCTCGCGCAGCGGCACGTCGAGCCGCTCGGCCAGCCGCAGCAGCATCTCCCGGCTCGGCCGCGCCCGGCCGGTCTCGAGGAAGCTCAGGTGCCGGGCGGAGACCCCGGCGTCGACGGCCAGGTCCAGCTGGGAGAGCCGGCGGCGCTGCCGCCAGCCGCGCAGCAGCCGGCCGACCGGCGGCGCGGTGGCGGTGGTGGTCACGGCACGGACGCTAGCGACGGCGCCGCCGGGCGTCGCCTACCTCCGAGGTAATCGACGCGCCTCCCCGGCGGCTCCACGGTCGTCCCATGACAACGACCGCCACCCCCACCCGCCGCCCCCTCGACCTGCTCCGCGTGGCGCTGCGCCTGGACGCCGTCGTCACCGGCGTCAACGGCGCCGCCTACCTGGTCGCCGCCCCGCTGCTGACCGGCCTGCTCGGGATCCCCTCCGGGGCGCTGCGCGGCCTGGGCGCCTTCCTGCTCGCCTTCGCCGCCGGCGTCGCACTGGTCGCGGCGCGCCGTCCGGTGCCGGCCGGGGCCGTCGAGGCCGTCGTCGGCGCCAACCTGCTGTGGGCGGCCGGCAGCGTCGCCGCCGTCGTCACCGGCCGGTTCGACCTGACCGCCGCCGGCACCGGCTGGGTGCTGCTCCAGGCCGCCGTCGTCGCCGGGTTCGCCGCCCTGCAGCTCACCGCCCTCCGCACCCGCTGACCCCCATCCGGACTGGAGAGACCCGCCATGACCGCCACGACCGACCTCGCCGACCGCTACCTCGACGCCTGGAACGAAGAGGACCCCGCCGCGCGGCGGGCCCTCGTCGACGAGCTGTTCACCGACGACGTCCGCTACACCGACCCGCTGGCCGACGTCGAGGGCCGGGACGGGGTGGACGGCCTCATCGCCGCCGTCCGGTCCCGGTTCCCCGCCTTCGTCTTCCGCCTCGCCGGACCCGCCGACGCCCACCACGACCAGGTGCGTTTCACGTGGCACCTCGGGCCCGACGGCGCCGAGCCGCCGGTGACCGGGTTCGACGTCGCGGTGACCGACGGCGACGGCCGCATCCGCACCGTCCTCGGTTTCCTCGACCGCGTGCCCACGCCGGACTGAACCGTCACCCCTCGCGGCCACCATGGCGCCGGGACCACCGACCGGGTGGTCCCGGCGCCGTGCCCGGGAGAGGGAGGACCACCGGTGGACAGTGAGCTGGTGCAGCGGTACGCGGCGGCGCTGGGCGCCCGCGACCGGGACGCGTTCGACCACCGGCCCGAGCCCCACGAGCCGCCCGTCGGCCGGGAGCACCTGCTCGAGCGCTAGCGTCCGCGCCGCCGCTGCCACCAGCGGCGGCGGGGCGGCACCTCGGCCCGGACCTCCTCCACCGGCGGCGGGGGCGGGCGGTCGCGCCGCCAGCCCGCCACCAGCGCCTCGACGTCGGCCAGGCCCGGCACCGGCGACCACCGGCTCTCCTGCGGCCGGCGCCAGAAGGCCTCGACGCGGGCGTTGTAGTCCTCGGCGACGGCGCGGACGGCGGCCTCCGACGGCAGCGGGGCGACGCGGGCGGGCAGGTCGTCGCGCTCCCGGCGCAGCGCCAGCCCGGGCGGCAGCATCTCGGCCGGCGTGATGCCCTCGCGGCGGGCCTTGGCCACCGCCCAGTCGTAGACGGTCTCGTCCGGGTCGAAGGCCGGCAGCGGGCGCCCGGCGCCGCGCAGTCCGCTGAAGTCCCCGCGCTCCTGGGCCTGGTGGATCTGCCGTTCCACCCAGGTCTCGAACGACACCCCGGCCGGCTTGCGCTCGGTCACCCGCTCACCTCCTGTCCCCATGGTCCGCCCCTGCGATGCTCGGCTGCATGCGGACGACGGGCAGCCGGGAGATCTACCGCAACCCCTGGATCCGGGTGCGCGAGGACACCGTGGAACGGGCCGACGGGTCGACCGGCGTCTACTCCGTCGTCGAGAAGCCGCACTTCGCCATCGTCCTGGCCGCCGAGCGGGACGGGTTCTGGCTGGTCGAGCAGTTCCGCCACCCGGTGGGCCGCCGGGCCTGGGAGTTCCCGCAGGGCACCTGGTCCGCCGAGGCACTGGCCGCTGGCAGCGGCGGGACGCCCGAGGAACTGGCCCGCGCCGAGCTGGCCGAGGAGACCGGGCTGCGGGCCGAGCGGCTCGAGCACCTGGGCCACCTCGACCTCGCGCCGGGCCTGTCGACGCAGGAGTTCGACGTCTGGCTGGCCACCGGCCTCACCCCGGGCCCGACCGCCCGGGAGGTCACCGAGGCCGACATGGTGACGGCGTTCGTGCCCGAGACCGAGCTGAGGGCGATGGTCGCCGAGGGCCGGTTCACCGACGGCCCCTCGCTCGCCGCCTACGCGCTGTACCTCCTACGGTGCCATTAGCGCTACAAAGGCACTCTGCACTCGGGGTCACCCCCTCCGGGTCCCGTGACCCGATCGTGCCTCGACAGCGGGCCTCCGCTCGTGCCTGCCTCCGCCGCCGTCGCGGAGCGTCGCGACCTGCCCTGAACGGGTGATCCGGCAGCTCAGGAGCCTGCGCGGGCGGCGGGCAGGCCCGACGCTGACCGGGTGCCGCTCTCCGTCCCCGGGTTGCCGGGCCTGCCGCCCGACCTGGCCGGCCCGGTCGCGGTGGAGCTGGCCAAGCCCGTCCGGGACCTGCCGACGGCGGACGCGCTGCCCGGCGGCTGCCGCTACGAGCCCAAGTGGGACGGCTACCGGCTGGTCGTCGTCCGCGGCGCCACCGGCACCCGGCTGTGGTCCAAGCAGGGCCGAGACCTCACCGACCGGTTCCCCGACCTCGCCGCGGCCGCGCTCGCCCAGGTCCCGGCCGGCACCGTGCTCGACGGCGAGGTCGTCGTCTGGGGCGGCGACCGGCTGGACTTCGGCCTGCTGCAGCGGCGCCTGGTCACCCCGCCGGCGCGGATGGCCGCCCTGGCCGCCGCCCACCCGGCCTCCTACGTCGCCTTCGACCTGCTCGCCTCCGGCGGCGCCGACCAGCGCCGCCGCCCGCTGCGCGCCCGCCGCGCCGCGCTCGAGGAGCTGGCGCAGCGGTGGGCGCCCCCGATGCAGCTCTCCCCGGTGACCGCTGACCCCGCCGAGGCCCGCCGGTGGGCCGAGGACCTGCGCCCGCTGGGCATCGAGGGCCTGGTGGCCAAGGGCGCGGCCACCCGCTACGCCGGCGGCCGCCGCGAGTGGCTGAAGGTCAAGTCCTGGGAGACCACCGAGGTCGTCGCCGGCGGCGTCATCGGCACGCTCGAGCGCCCCGGCCAGCTCGTCGCCGGGCGCTACCGCGACGGCGAACTGGTCGTCGTCGGCCGGACCGGCCCGCTCTCCCCCGCGCAGGCCGAGGAGCTGGCCGCCGTCCTCACGCCCGCCGGCCCCGACCACCCGTGGCCCGACCGGATCGGCACCGGCCGCTTCGGCGGCGGGCGGCTGTCGGTCGCCCTCACCCGGGTCGAGCCGGTCGCCGTCGTGGAGGTCAGCGCCGACGCGGCCCTGACCGCCGGGGTGTTCCGGCACCCGCTGCGCTTCGTGCGGGTGCGTCCCGACCTCACCGTCGACGACGTGCCCCCTGCCGGCTAGGGACGCTGGGGCAGCCGTCCCAGCGTCACCAGGAACCGGCGCAGCAGCCCGGCCAGCTGCGTGAGCTCGTCGTCGCTGAGGCCGGCGAGCAGGCCTCGTTCGGTCTCCAGGTGGTCGGGCAGCGCGGCGTCCAGCGCCTCCCGGCCGGCCGGGGTCAGCGTGACGACGACGGCCCGCCCGTCGGCGTCGCTGCGCGTGCGGGTGATCAGCTCCCGTTCCTCGAGCCGGTCCAGCCGCTGGGTGATGGCGCCGGAGGTGACCAGGGCGGTCCGCATGAGCGCCGTGGGGGTCAGCTGGTAGGGCTCACCGGCCCGGCGCAGGGCGGCGAGGACGTCGAACGACGGCGCGTCGAGGCCGTGCCGGGCGAAGGTGGCGCGCTGGGCCAGGTGCACCTCGCGCTGCAGCTGGGTGATCCGGCCGATGACCCCCATCGGCGAGCAGTCGAGGTCGGGGCGCTCCCGCGCCCACTGCTCGAGGATGAGGTCGACGGCATCCTCCACGCCGGTACCTCAGCAGTGAGAGATCGCGGGCGTCAAGCCGCGCCGCGCCCCGCCCGCGTGTCGTGCAGCGTGGTGGCCAGCCGCACGGTGAACCCCCCGGTGGTCCCGGGCAGCAGGTCCACCGAGTCCCACAGCTTGCGCGCCAGCCACAGCCCCATGCCGCCGGCGGCGAGGTCGTCGCCGTGCGCGGGGAGGAAGCCGGCGAGGGGGTCCGCGACCCCGGGGCCGGAGTCGGTGATCGTGCAGACGACGGCGGTGTCGTCGGCCCACACCCGCGCCGAGACCGGCGGCCGGCCGTGGCGGAAGGCGTTGGCGGCCACCTCGCTGGCGGCCAGGTGCAGGTCGGCGCGCTGGTCGGCGTCGGGGACGACCGCGGCCAGCACCTGCCGCAGGCCAGCGCGCAGCTGGGGCAGCGTGGGGACGGCGTCGACGGCGTAGACCGGCTCCCCGGCCTCGACCGGCTCCCGGACGACGGCGAGATCGCGCAGGCACGACCCGGGCCGGCGGTAGTCGGAGCTGGTGACGCGCACCCCGCCCATGAACAGCTCCGGGTGCGTCAGCCGCGCCGTCTCGAGCGCCTGGGCGGGCAACCGCTGCCGGTCGTAGAGGCACAGCAGGGTGAGCGGGAGGGTCGCGGCCAGGGCGTTGGCCGCGGCCTCGTACCGGCGCACCTCGCGCCAGCGCCGCGGGTCGGCCTCGTACTGGGGCTCGGTGACGACCCGGAGCCGCCCGGACCGGGACCCGGCGGCGCGCTCGACCAGCCGCCGGGCGGCGGCCATCGCGTCGGGGGCGCGGACGCCGAGCATGCAGATGCGGGGGTCCTCCTCGACCGCGCCGACCACGACGCCGAGCGCGCGGCGGATCGCGCCGGCGGTGTCGCGCGAGCAGGCGAGGACCGGCAGGTCCCCGGCGCGCAGGCCCTCCTCGAGGAAGGCCGTGGCGACCTCGACCGCCTCGACCGCCGAGTGCACCAGCGCGGCGGTGTGCAGGAGACCCCCGGGAGCGACGGGCGGGGAGTGGCGGCGGGCGGGCGCACCGCGCGGCACCCCCGCCCGCGTGGCGGAGGCTCCTGCAGGTCGGTCCACTGGCCCCTCGACAGCGTCCGGGCCGCGACTGCCCGGCCGTTCCCGTCGATTGTGGGACACGCACCGGGCGCACCGCTCGGTGGGTGCCCGCGGCCTCCTCCCTCCGGTGGAGACCGGTGGGGTCCCGGGCGCCGGGTGCGCCGGTCAGCCCGCCCCGACGGCGACCCCGCCCAGGGCCAGCACCCGGGCCGGTGCGCTGCGCTCGCGGGTCCGGACGTCGACCTCGCCGTGCCGGGCGGTCACCGCGGCACACAGCTCGAGCACCAGCCCGACGCCCGCGCTGGCCAGGTAGGTCACCGGCCGCAGGTCGAGCACCACCCGCGCACCGTCCGGGAGGTCCTCGAGCGCCTGCAGGGCCTGCGCGCGCAGCCCCGCCGCGACGTCGAGGTCGACCTCGCCGGAGAGCTCCAGCCGCAGGCGGGAGGGCTCCCGGTGCACGGTCACCCGCGGGGGTTCCCCGGGGACGAGAGCGGGCCGCGTGCGGACCGGCGGGTCGTCGGGCCCCGGACCGGCCGGGACGAACCGGAAGCGCACCGTCGTCCCGGACCCCGCGGTCCCCCGGTCGTCGGTGGTGCGCGCGACCTCCACCTCGGTGGCCAGGGCCGAGATCAGCTCCAGGCCCCGGCCACGGTGGCCCCGGTCGGCCGGTGCCGGGCGCCAGACGCCCTCGTCGCGGACGCAGACGTCGACGCTGCCGTCGGCGGTCCGCTCGAGGCGGTACTCGCAGCGGCCCTCCCCGCCGTTGCCGGCGTAGGCGTGCTCGACGGCGTTGGCCAGCGCCTCGCCGAGGGCCAGCTGCAGGTCGTCGACGGCGTCCTCGGACAGGCCCGCGGCGGCCGCCCACGCCGCGACCGCACGCCGCACGCCGCGCAGGCGCGCGGGGTCGGCGGGCAGCCGCTCCTGCAGCGGCGGCGGGGTCATCCGGACGGCGATCACCGCGACGTCGTCGGGCAGCGCGTCCTCGTCGAGCACCTCAGCGAGCAGGTCGCGGGTCAGCCGGTCCGGTGCGGCCGCGGCCAGCCGCACGGCGGCGTCGGCCACCCGCTGCAGGCCGGTGTCCAGCAGCTCGCCCCGGCGCTCGACGAGGCCGTCGGTGTAGAGCAGCAGCGTCGTCCCGGGCGCGACGCGGGCCCGCCCCTCGGTGTAGGGCGGCCGGCCGGGGACGCCGAGGACCGCGCCGCCGGCGTCGTCGAGGACGGTGGCGCCGGTGTCGTCGAGCAGCAGCGGCGGCGGGTGCCCGGCGCGGGCGTACTCCACCGTGCCGGCCTCCCAGTCGAGGACCAGGCAGGCCGCCGTCGAGGCCAGCGCCCCGGGCAGCCGGGTCGCGAACCGGTCCAGCAGCTCCAGCGCCTGCGCGGGCGGGCAGCCCTGCAGCAGCGCGGCCGACAGCGCGCTGCGCAGCTGCCCCATGACGGCGGCGGCCGACGGCCCCTGGCCGACGACGTCGCCGACGGCGATCCCGACCCGGCCCTCGCCCAGCTCCACCACGTCGTACCAGTCGCCGCCGGCCGAGGTGCCCGCGGCGCCGGGCAGGTACTGCGCGGCCAGGGCGAGCCGCTCGAGCCGGGGCAGGCGCTGGGGCAGCAGGCTCAGCTGCAGCGTCTGCGCGATGTCCTGCTCGGCGCGGTAGAGCCGGGCCCGGTCCAGCGCCTGGGCGCTCTGCTCGACGATCGCGAGCAGCATGCCGCGCTCGGCCGGGCCGAAGGACCGCGGGTGCGGGAACCCGGCGCCGACCACGCCCACCACGCGGCCGGCCACCAGCAGGGGCAGCGCCACGGTGGAGGCCAGCCCGAACCGGGTCAGCGTCTCGGCCTGCCCGCCGTCGAGGCCACCGTCGCGGCCGGGCCAGTCCTCGAGCCGCTCGACCCACAGCGCCCGCCGCTCGGCGACCGCGCGGGTCACCGCCAGCGGCGCCGACAGCGGCAGCTCGGCGAAGTGGCGGCGCGCCTCGCCGTCGTCGCCGGTGAGGGCCAGCAGGCGCAGCCCGCGGCCGGTCTCGTCGAGCTCGTAGACGCCGGCCCGGCATTCGTCCCCGACCTGGGCGACGAGGTGGCCGGCGGTGGCGCGGGCGACCTCCTCGGGCGTCGTGGCCGCCGAGAGCTCCGCGGTCACCCGCTGCAGCAGCCCCAGCCGGCGGGCGGTGGCCCGCGCGTCGGCGAGCAGCATCGCGTTGTCCAGTGCCAGGGCGGCGCGGGCGGCGATCTGCTCGGCCAGGACGCGGTCGTCCTCGTGGAACGGCGGGGCGTCGTCCTGCCGACCCATGGCCAGCACCGCGCGCACCCGGCCGCGGACCGACAGCGGGACCAGCAGCGCCGAGCGCAGGTCCAGCCGGACGCCGCCGTCGCCGGGCCCCGACAGGTGCGGCCGCAGCACCGACTCGCCGCTGGTGAGCACCGTCAGGCCCAGCCCGCCGTGGGCGTCGAGGCCCTCGAGCGCCCGGCGGACGCCGTCGTCGTCCCCCGCCCGGCCGGCGTAGCGCAGCCGGCCGTCCTCGCCCACCACGCGGACCGTGCACACCTCGGCCAGCCGCCGGTCGACCACCAGCCGGGCCAGCACGGCGAGCTGGGCGCCGATCTCGGTCTCCCGGTCCAGCGCCGTGCCGACCTCGGCGAGCAGGGTCTGCCGCTCGGTCTCCTGGTAGCGGGCGTTGATGTCGGTGCAGCTGCCGACCCAGCCGCCCGGACCGCCGCCGCCCCCGATCGGCACGGCCCGCTCGAGCAGCCAGTGGAAGGCGCCGTCGGCCCGGCGGAGCCGGAACTCGACCTCCCACCCCTCCCCGCGCGCCGTCGCCTCGGCGACGGCCGCGTCGTAGCGCTCCCGGTCCTGCGGGTGCAGCCCGTCCCGCCAGCCGTCGCCGCGCTCGGCGGAGACGGGCCGGCCGGTGAAACCGGTCCAGGCGGCGTTGAGGAACACCCGCCGGCCCTCCGCGTCGGCGACCCAGATGAGCGCCGGGGCGAGGTCGGCCATGGTGGTGAACCGCTCCTCGGCCTCCCGGCGGGCCCGGCCGAGCTGGAGGTGGGCGTCGACGCGGGCCAGCAGCTCCTGCGCGGAGAACGGCTTGACCAGGTAGTCGTCGGCGCCGGCGGCCAGGCCCTCGACGGCGGCCTCCTGGCCGGCCCGCGCCGAGAGCAGCAGCACCGGCACCCGGGAGGTGCGGGCGTCGGCGCGCAGGGCGGCGAGCAGCTGCAGGCCGTCGAGGCCGGGCATCATCACGTCGCTGACCACGAGGTCCGGCGGGTCGGCCAGTGCCGCCTCCAGCGCCGCGCGGCCGTCGGACACCGCCCGCACCTCGTGCACCGGGGCGAGCAGCCGGCTGACGTAGTCACGCATGTCGGCGTTGTCGTCGGCGACCAGGACCCGGCCGGCGCGGACGCCGGACGCAGGTGGCGGGAGCTCCTCGGCGGCGCCGGGCAGCCAGCGCACCGCCTCGGTGACGAACGGGGTCACCGCGGCCGACAGGGCCGGCGCCTCCGGCGCCGGCGGCACGAGCCGGTCGGCGGGCAGGTGCGCGGTGCCCAGCGGCAGGGTGACGGTGAACGTGGTGCCGACGTCGGGCGTGCTGTCGACGTCGACCTCCCCACCGTGCAGCCCGACCAGCTCGCGGACCATCGCCAGGCCGATGCCGCTGCCCTCGCCCGAGCGGGCGCGGGCACCGGACACGCGGGTGAACCGCTCGAACAGCCGCGGCAGCTCCGCGGCGGGGATGCCGGTGCCGGTGTCGGTGACGGTGAGCACCGCGGCGCCGCCGTCCGCGCGCAGCCGCACGGTGATGCCGCCGGTGAAGGTGAACTTCAGCGCGTTGGACAGCAGGTTGAGGACGACCTTCTCCCACATGTCCCGGTCGACGTGCACCGGCTCGGGCAGCGGCGGGCAGTCGACGGTGAGCGTCAGGCCGGCCCGTTCGACCGCCGACCGGAAGACGCTGGCCAGCTCGGCGGTGACCGCGGCGAGGTCGACCGGCTCGAAGCGGGCGTCGATGCGGCCGGCCTGCAGCCGGGAGAAGTCCAGCAGGGTGTTGACCAGCTTCTGCAGCCGCAGGGCGTTGCGCTCCACCACCTCGAGCTCCTGCGCCACCCGGGCGTCGGTCTCGGCCACCGGGGAGGACCGCAGCTCCGCGACCGGGCCCATGATCAGCGTGAGCGGCGTCCGGAACTCGTGGCTGACGTTGCTGAAGAAGTCGGTCTTGGCGCGGTCGAGCTCGGCGAGGGCCTCGGCGCGGCGCCGCTCGGCGAGGTAGGCCTGGGCGTCGCTGACGGCGGTGGACACGTGCCCGGCGACGAGGTCGGCGAAGCCCCGGTAGTCGGCGTCGAAGGCCCGGTAGGGGTTGACGCCCAGCACGAGGACGCCGGTGGGCACGTCGGCCGCCGCGGTGCTGATCGGCAGGACGACGGCCTGGTCGGGGCGGGCGTCACCGACCGGCGAGGGCAGGAGCGCCTGCCCGGCGCGCGCCCGCAGCCCCGCGACCACCTCGGCGGCGCCGCCGGCGGCCACCCGCTCGACGACCTCCCGGAGGGGGCCGCCCAGGAGCACCGCGGGGTCGGTCAGCCCGGCGGCCCCGGCCGGCTCCAGGGCGCCCTCGGCGGTGCGCAGGACGGCGAGGGCGACGGGCACCTCCGCGCGGTGCCGGGCGAGGACGTCGACGACGGCCCGGCAGGCGTCGGCCTCGCTGCCCACGGACGCGGTGGACAGCTCACCGAGGTCGTGCAGCGCGCGCAGGCGGCGGTCGGCGAGGACCCGCCGGGTGTTCTCGGTGACGACGCAGAGCATCCCCGCGGTGGCGCCGGAGTCGTCGTCGACCGGGCTGTAGGAGAAGGTGTGGTAGGTCTCCTCCGGGTACCCGCTGCGCTCGAGGAACAGCAGCAGGTCCTCGTCCCACGTGGCGACGCCGCTGGTCAGGACCGACTCGATCCGCGGCCCGATGTCCTCCCAGATCTCCGACCACATCTCGCGCGCCGGCCGGCCCAGCGCCCACGGGTGCTTGTCCTGCAGGGTGTCCCGCTGGTAGGCGTCGTTGTAGAAGGCGGTCAGCTCGGGGCCGTAGGCGGCCCACATGGAGAACCGCGACGTCAGCACGATCCGGACCAGGTTGCGCAGCGCCGCGGGCCACTCCTCCGGCGGGCCGACGGGCGTGGCCGACCAGTCCCGGGCGGCCATCTCCCGGCCCACCTCCCCACCCCCGGAGAAGAGGGAGCCGAGCGCGTCCCGTGTCACCGCGCCACCACGTCCGGCAGCCTAGGCGCTGGAGGGGGACACTGCTCCGCTCCGCCCGGCCAGGCCGTCGAGGGTCACCCGGTCGAGTCCGGTGGCCGCGGCCACCTCGGCGTCGTCGAGGGCGCCGCAGTCCAGTCCGCGCAGCACCACACCGGCCAGGGCGCGCGCGGTGGCCGGCTCGTCGAGCACCCCGGCGTCGGCCCGCTCGACGTAGGCCGACAGCCGCCCGGCCGCGGCCGGCAGCGCGCCGCGGAAGAAGGCGTAGGTGGCCAGGTACCGGGTGACCAGCTGCGCGGGGTGCAGGTCCCAGCCCTGGTAGAGGCCGCGCTCCAGCGCCCGGCGGACCAGCCCGGCGTGCACCCGCCAGCCGGCGTGCACCTGCTCGCGGGAGCCGACGGGGAGCACGTTGGTGGAGCCGTCGACCGCCCGGGCGCCGGTGTCGGCGACGGCGACCTGCATGAGCTGCTTGGCGAGGTCGAGCGCCGGGTGGTCGGAGGACTGGTGGGCCGCCGCGATGCCCAGCGCGGCGCTGTAGTCGTAGGTGCCGTGGTGCAGGCCGGTCAGCCGCGGGCCGGCCGCGTGCACCATCCGCGCCAGGGTCACCGCGCCGTCGTCGCCGAGGACCGCCTGCGGGGTCTCCACCTGCAGCTCGAGGTCGAGCGCGACGCCGTGCGCGGCCTCCAGGGCGTCCAGGACGGGCAGGAAGGCCCGCACCTGCTCGACGGCGGTCACCTTGGGGAGGGTGACCGTGGCCTTTGTAGCGCCGACGGCGCCCAGGAAGAGGTCGAGGGAGCGCACGCCGCGGCGTCGGGTCGGCCCCTCCAGCGACTTCCCCCGGATCCCGACCGACGGCGGCGCGGTGCCGGCGGCGCGGTCGGCGGCCACCGCCTCGGCCGCGCGCACGACGTCGCCGTCCTCGTCCTCCGGCCGGCCGCGGTAGCCGTCCTCGGCGTCGACCCGCAGGTCCTCGACCGGCTCGGCGGCGAGCTTGGCCCGCACCCGGGGCAGCACCTCCGCGAGCAGGCCGGCGTCGTAGCCCAGGTCCGGCAGGCCGTGCTCGTCGAGCGCGGCCAGGGCCGCGGCGCCCCAGCCGGCGGCCAGGCCGGGGACGACGGCGTCGGCGGGCACGTAGCAGGTGTGCACCGGCTGCCGGCCGGGCCGCTCCCCGGGGTAGGCGGCCGCCCGCGCGGCGTCGACGGGGGCGAGGCGGCGGTCGAGCTCGGCGTAGACGGCGTCGTCCAGGGTCACGGCGCAGCTCGGATGAGTTCGGCCTCCGTGCAGGGGCCCGCCGCGAGCTCGCGAGTGGTGGGGGGCACGGGGGTCCTTCCTCAGTCCACGAGCTCGTAGGCGGGCAGGGTCAGGAAGTCGGGGAAGTCGTCGGCCAGCGCCACCTGCTCGAACAGCCGCCGGGCGTCGTCCAGGCGCGGCAGCTCGCCGATGCCGGCGACCTCCTCGGCCACGACCCGGCGCACCAGCTCCTCGGTCACCGTCTCCCCGGTGTCGAGCTCCACGCCGGCGTGCACCCACTGCCACACCTGCGAGCGGCTGATCTCGGCGGTGGCGGCGTCCTCCATCAGCCCGTGGATGCCGACCGCGCCGTTGCCGCCCAGCCACGCCGCCAGGTAGCGGATCGCGATCTCGACGTTGGCCCGGAGGCCGGCCATCGTGCGGCCACCCGGGACACCGGTGACGTCGAGCAGCCGGGCCGCGGTCACCGACACCTCGGGGCGCTGCCGGTCGAGCTGGTTGGGCCGGTCGCCCAGCACGGCGTCGAAGGCCTCCCGGCAGATCGGCACCAGGTCGGGGTGGGCCACCCAGGAGCCGTCGAAGCCGTCACCGGCCTCGCGGGTCTTGTCCTCCTGGACCTTCGCCAGCGCCCGCTCGTTGGCCTCGGGGTCCTTCCGGCTCGGGATGGCCGCGGCCATGCCGCCGATGGCCATCGCGCCGCGGCGGTGGCAGACGGCGACCAGCTGGTCGGTGTAGGCCCGCATCATCGGCGCGGTCATCGTCACCGCGGCGCGGTCGGGCAGCACGAACTCCGGGCCGGCCTCGCGGAAGACCTTGATCACGCTGAACAGGTAGTCCCAGCGGCCGGCGTTCAGGCCGGTGGCGTGGCTGCCCAGCGCGTGCAGCATCTCCTCCATCTCGAACGCCGCCGGGATGGTCTCGATGAGCATGGTGGCGCGGATCGACCCCGCGGGGATCCCGAGCACCTGCTCGGCGTGGTCGAACACCAGCGTCCACAGCCCGGCCTCGAGCCGGCCCTCCAGCTTCGGGAGGTAGAGGTACGGCCCGCTGCCGCGGGACAGCTGCTCGGCGGCGTTGTGGAACAGGTACAGCCCGGCGTCGACCAGCGCCCCCACCGCGGGCTCGCCGTCGACGAGCAGGCGCCGCTCGGGCAGGTGCCAGCCGCGCGGGCGCGGCACGATCGTGGGCAGCTCGCCGTCCTCGCGCAGCCGGTACTCACGCCCCTCGGGGCTGGTGAACGCGAGCTGCCGGCGGACGGCGTCGCGCAGCACCACCTGCCCGGTGACGACGTTGCGCCAGTGCGGGGTGTTGGCGTCCTCCAGGTCGGCCAGCCAGACGTCGGCACCACAGTTCAGCGCGTTGACCGCCATCTTCGGCTCGGTCGGACCGGTGATCTCGACCCGGCGGTCGACCAGGCCCGGCGGCGGCGGGGGCACCTGCCAGTCGCCCTCGCGGACGTCGGCGGTCTCCGGGCGGAAGTCCAGCCACCGGGCGGCGGCGATCTCGGCGCGGCGGGTGGCGCGGGCGGCGAGCAGGGCGTCGCGCTGCGGGCCGAACCGGCGCTGCAGGTCGGCGACGAACTCCAGCGCCTCGGGGGTCAGCACCTCCCCGGCCCGCTCGACGTCGGGGCCCTCCACGCGCACGTCGCTCATCCGCTGCACCCTCTTCTCGGCCGGCCGGGCTGCCATCCTGTCACCGTGTCCCGCCTCGACGAGTTCAACAGCGAGCCCGCCGACGCCGCCGTCGAGCAGCTGCGCGGCTGCAACGCCGCCCCGCGCTTCGCCGCCGAGCTCGTCGCCGGCCGGCCGTTCCCCGACACCGACACCCTGGTCCGGCGGGCCGGGGAGGTGGCGCGGGCGCTGCCGTGGGACGAGGTCTCGCTGGCGCTGGCGACGCACCCCCGCATCGGCGACCGGGTGGAGGGCTCCTCGGCCGAGGCGGCGGCCTCCCGCCGGGAGCAGGGCTCGATGGGCGGGGCCGACGACGACACCCGCGCCGCGATCGTCGAGGGCAACCGCGCCTACGAGGAGCGCTTCGGGCACGTCTACCTGATCCGGGCGGCGGGCCGCTCCCCGGAGGAGATGCTCGCCGAGCTGCGCCGCCGCCTGGACAACGACGCCGACGCCGAGCGCGCCGAGGTGGTCGAGCAGCTGGCGCAGATCACCGAGCTGCGGGTGCGCGGGCTGGTGGAGGCGTGAGCGTGTCGACGCACGTCCTCGACGCCGTCGCCGGGCGGCCGGCCGCCGGGATCGCCGTCCAGCTGCACGCGGGCGACGAGCTGCTCGCCGTGGGCATCACCGACGACGACGGCCGCTGCCGGCTGACCGAGGAGGCGACCGTCGCGGGCCCGCACCGGCTGGTGTTCGCCACGGGCGCCTGGTTCGAGGTCCGCGGCGTGACGGCGTTCTGGCCGGAGGTGACGCTGACCTTCACCGTCACCGAGCCCGCCGCCCACCACCACGTGCCGCTGTTGCTCTCGCCGTTCGCGTACTCGACCTACCGGGGCTCCTGAGGTTCCACGTGCAACAGTGCGCGGCATGGCGATCGTCCTGGGCCCGAACCAGTACGGGAAGGCGGAGGTCCGCGTCGTCGCGGTCGACCGCCGCTCCCCCCGGCACGAGCTGGTCGACCTCAACGTCAGCACCGCCCTGCGCGGCGACTTCGCCGTGGCACACACCGCCGGCGACAACGCGCACGTCCTGACCACCGACGCGCAGAAGAACACCGTGTTCGCCTTCGCGCGCGACGGCGTCGGCTCGCCGGAGGCGTTCGGCCTGCGGCTGGCCCGCCACCTCGCGGGCTCCTACGACTGGATCACCGGCGCGCGGGTGGCGGTGGACTCCTACGGCTGGGAGCGGATCGCCGTGGGCGGGCAGCCGCACGACCACGCCTTCCGGCGGCCGGGCGGGGAGGTGCGGACGGCGGTGGTGACCGCGGACGGCGACGACGTCCACGTGCTCGCGGGCCTGACCGACCTCGTCGTCCTCAAGACCACCGGCTCGGAGTTCTGGGGTTTCCCGCGCGACCGGTACACGACGCTGGCCGAGACCCGCGACCGGATCCTGGCCACCGCGGTGACCGCCCGCTGGCGGTACACGTCGGCGGAGCTCGACTGGGACGCGCTGTTCGCGGGCGTCCGGACCACCCTGCTGGAGACGTTCGCCGCCACCCACTCGCTCGCTCTCCAGCAGACGCTGTACCGCATGGGCGAGGCGGTGCTCGAGGCGTTCCCCGAGGTGGCCGAGGTGCGCATGTCGATGCCCAACCGGCACCACTTCCTGCAGGACCTGTCCGCCTTCGGCCTGGACAACACCCCCGGTCCCGACCCGGTCGTCTACCACGCCGACGACCGGCCCTACGGCCTCATCGAGGGGTCCGTGCTGCGCGACGACGTCCCGCCGGCCGACGTCGCGTGGCTGGGGACGCCCGGCTTCTGCTGACGCCCGGCCGGAGGGGACCCGCGGGGCCCGTCGCCGGCGACGCCCCAGGGGCAGCAGCCTTGAGCGGAGTTCCGAGATCGCACGGTGACCGTCTCCGGCCGCTCGCCATGTCGACCGGGCGGCCACGCCGGCAGTGGCCCGGGCGGTGTCCTGGTCACCGCTGCTGGCACGATCGGCACGTGCCCGACGAGCGCGAGGTCCTGACCTACGAGGCGTTCGGCACCGCGGCCCGCGACCTGGCACGGCAGGTGGTCGACGACGGCTTCGAGCCCGACCTGATCCTGTCGATCGCCCGCGGCGGGCTGTTCCTCGGCGGGGCCCTGGGCTACGCCCTCGACGTCAAGAACACGTTCGTGATGAACGTCGAGTTCTACACCGGCATCGACGAGCGGCTGGACCTGCCGGTCGTGCTCCCGCCCACGCTGGACCAGGTCGACATCACCGGGTCGAACGTCCTCGTCGCCGACGACGTCGCCGACACCGGCAAGACCCTCGAACTGGTCCGCGACTTCTGCTCGGGCTACGTGGCCGAGGTGCGCACGGCGGTGGTCTACGAGAAGTCCCGGTCGCTGGTGAAGTGCGACTACGTGTGGCGGCGTACCGACGCGTGGATCGACTTCCCGTGGTCGTCGCTGCCACCGGTCCGCAGGCGCAGCAACCGACCTCCCCACTGAGGGAGCTCGAGCCGCTCACGCCGGACGACTCCAGGCAGGGTACGAGCAGCGGGTCGCGCCCGGCCGGGATCGAGATGCGGGTCGTCGCCGCGCGCCGCGGCGTGTCGTCGCGTGTCGGCGGCGACAACACGACGGTCGACGGGACACCGCCGCTCGTCGGCAGGGCGGTGGACCAGCTGCAGCGGAACGAGGCGCCGCTCAGCGGCGGGTCGACACCGAGACGGTGAACCGGCGGTCGGCGGCGGCCACCCGGGTCGGACCGACCAGGCGCCGCAGCGCCGCCCGGTGCGGCAGCCGGTTGTTCCACACCGCCCACAGCTCCCCGCCCGGGCGCAGCACCCGCGCCGCGGCGGCGAAGAGCCGGTCGGCCGCGGCGGTGACCACGGCGGTCCCGAGGTGGAAGGGCGGGTTGCAGACGACGAGGTCGGCGCTGCCGTCGGGCAGGTCACCGGCGGCGTCGTCGCGGGTGACCCGGACCCGGCCGAGCCCCGCCCGCTCCAGCGTCGCCCGCGCCGAGGCGACGGCGGCGGCCGACTGGTCGGTGGCGGTGACGACCAGCTCCGGCCGGGACCGGGCGAGGACCGCGGCCAGCACCCCCGTGCCGCAGCCCAGGTCGACCGCGGTCCGCGCGTCGGGGGCGGCACCGGCGAGGGCGGTGAGCAGCAGCCGGGTGCCGTCGTCGACGCGGGTGCCGGCGAAGGCGGCGCCGTGCGCGCAGACGTCGAGGTCGAGGGCGTCGTCGTGCCGGCAGCGGGGGAAGGTGGGCCGGGTCCCGGGACGCGGGCCGCGGGCGACGAGCACGCGGGACTTCTGCCTGGCCAGCGTCGCCGACACGTCGGAGAACCCGGCGCGCAGCACGTCGTTCATGCCGAGCGTCATGTGCTTGACCCGCCCGCCGACCAGCACGACGACCTCGGGCGCGGCCGCGGCGGCGGCCAGCTCGGTGAGCTCGCGCAGCGCGTCGAGGGCCCGGGGCGCCTTGGCCAGCACCAGGGTCGCGCCGTCGAGGAGCTCCGTCGTCAGCGGCAGCGACCGGTAGGCGCCGGCCAGGCCGGTGCGCGCGGCGTTGGCGGCCAGGGCCCGCTCCCCGACCAGCAGGTCCTGGGACACCCGGACGTCGGTGGCGCCGGCCGTGAGGGCACCGAGGGTCAGCGCGCCGTAGGCGTCGTCGACGACGGCCACCCGCCCGGGGCCGGCGAGCGCCTCGCCCGCGGTGTCGAGCAGCAGCCGGTCGGTGGCGTCGACGGCGACCAGGTCGGGCGCCTCGACGTCGGGCTCGCGCCGCAACCGGGCCAGGACCGCTGCGACCTCGCCGGGCCCGACCGTCGTCACCGCCGCGGCGTGGCCGCGACGAAGGCGGCCACCACCCGGCCGAGCTCGGGGCCGACGTCCTCCTGCAGGAAGTGCCCGCCGCCGGGCAGCGTGGTGTGCGGCATCCCCCGCGCGCCGGGCACGACCTGCTGGAACACCCGGTCGGCACCGGCGGTGATCGGGTCGGAGTCGGAGAACGCGGTGAGGAAGGGCCGGTCCCAGCGGGCGAGGACCTCCCAGGCGGCCCGGTTGGCGGGCGCGGCGGGGTCGTCGGGCGTCGTCGGCACCAGGCTCGGGAACACCCGGGCGCCGGCCTTGGACGCCTCGTCGGGGAACGGCGCGTCGTAGGCGGCGACGACCTCGGGCGGCAGGTCGGTGACCGTGCCGTTGACGACGACGCGGCCGACCTCGAACTCCTCCGCCGTCGCGGCGAACCGCTGCCAGGCGAGGAACGCCTCGCTCATCGGGGTGTCCCCGGTGGGCAGGCCGGTGTTGGCGACGACGACCCGGGCGAACCGGTCGGGGTGCTCGGCCACCAGCCGCAGCCCGACCAGCCCGCCCCAGTCCTGCCCGACGAGGGTGACGTCGACCAGGCCGAGGCCCTCGAAGAGCGTCCGCCGCATCCACTCGACGTGCGCGGCGTAGGAGTAGGCGGCCGGGTCGGTGGGCTTGTCGGAGCGGCCGAAGCCGACCAGGTCGGGCGCGACGACGCGCAGCCCCGCGGCGGTCAGCTCGGCGATCACGTGCCGCCAGAGGAACGACCACGACGGCTCGCCGTGCAGCAGCACCACGACCTCGCCGTCGGCCGGCCCGACGTCGACCACCGCCACCCGCAGCATCGTGCCGTCGCCGCCGTCGAACGTGACGTAGGTGGGCGGGTACGGGAACCCGGGCAGCGCGGCGAACCGCTCGTCGGGCGTGCGGACGACGTCCATGTGGCCCCTCCAGGCATAGGAAGCTCTGCGCACGTCCAGCGGCGCGATACGTGCGTAGAGCTTCCTATGCCCTGCGGGTCCCCGTGCGGGACACGGCAGGATCGCCGGTGCACCCGACCTCCGACGACCCAGGGAGCCCACCGTGCCCATCCACGCCCGCGAGTGGCACCTGGCCGCCCGCCCCCACGGCGAGCCCACCCCCGAGGACTTCCGGCTGGTCGAGGTCGAGCACCCCGACCCCGCCGAGGGGCAGGTGGTGGTGCGCATGGTCGCCATGTCGGTCGACCCCTACATGCGCGGCCGGATGCGCCTGGGGCCCTCCTACGCCGCGCCGTGGGAGGTCGGCGAGGTGATGCGGGGCGGTGCGGTCGGCGTCGTCGTCGGGTCCCGCTCCCCCGACGTCCCCGAGGGGGCGCTGGTGCTCACCGACGCCGCCTGGCGCGACGTCGCCGTCCTCGACGCCCGGCACGTCCGGCAGCTGCCGGCCACCGAGGACCTGCCGCTCACCTACTCGCTGGGCATCCTGGGCATGCCCGGGCTGACCGCGTACTCCGGGCTGTTCCGGGTGGCCGCGTTCCGCGAGGGCGACGCCGTGTTCGTCTCCGGTGCGGCCGGGGCGGTGGGCAGCGCGGTCGGCCAGTTCGCGCGGCTGCGCGGCGCCTCGGCGGTGGTGGGCAGCGCCGGCAGCCCGGACAAGGTGGCCTGGCTGCGCGAGATCGGCTTCACCGCCGCCTTCGACTACCACGACGGGCGCGTGCGCGACCTGCTCGGGCAGGCCGCGCCCGACGGTATCGACGTCTTCTTCGACAACGTCGGCGGCGAGCACCTCGACGCCGCGCTGGGCGCGCTGCACGTGCACGGCCGGGCGGTGATCTGCGGCGCGATCTCGAACTACAACGCCACCGAGACGGTGCCAGGGCCGAAGAACTTCAGCTCGCTGATGATCGCCAAGCGGCTCGCGGTCACGGGCCTGCTGGTGAGCGACCACTCCGACCTGCACCGCGAGTTCACCGAGACGGTGTCCGGCTGGATCCGGTCGGGTGAGCTGGTGGTCCGGGAGACCGTGTACGAGGGCCTGGAGAACGCCGTCCCCGCCTTCCTCGACCTCCTCAAGGGCGCGAACACCGGGAAGATGGTCGTCCGCCTGGCGCCCGACCCGGATTGAGGCGGGACGGCACCGGGAAGGGCGCAGGCATGTGGTTGCTCCTCACCCGACGCCTGCGCATCTGGCTGATCCTGACCGTGCTCGTGCCGCTGGCCACCGGGCTGCTGCGCCGGGTCGGCCGGGCGCTCGAGCGGCGCAACGGCCCGACCCGGGCCAGCCGCGCGCTGCTGCAGGCCGGCGACCTCGGCGACCGGGCCCGCGCCCGGCTGCGCGGCGGCCGCCGTCGCTGACCGCGTGACCACCGCCGAACGGGTCCCGGCCCTCGACCACACCCCGGCGACCGCGCCCACCCGCGCGGTCGCCGTCTTCGCGCACGGCGGCACCGTGGCCAGCGTGGAGCCGCCGCGGGAGCGGGCGCTGTCGCTGGTGCGGATGCGGGCGATCCAGGAGGCCGTGTCGGCCGCCGCGGCCGGCCGCGGGGTGGAGACCTACCTGGTCCGCTACCGGGTGGCCGGGTGGAACGGCGCCGCCGCCGACGCGCACGCCGACGTCCGTTGGGCGCTGGACCGGGTGCGCGAGCGGCACGGCGACGTCCCGGTCGTGCTGGTCGGGCACTCGATGGGCGGCCGCGCGGTGCTGCGCGCCGGCGACGACCCGTCGGTGACCGCCGTCTGCGGCCTGGCGCCGTGGACGCCGCCCGGCGAGCCGGTCGACCACCTGCACGGGCGCACCGTCGTCCTCGCGCACGGCCGCGGCGACCGCTGGGTGCCGGCCCGGCTCTCGGCCGACTTCGCCGAGCGCGCGCACCGCACCGGCGTGCGGATCGCCCGGTTCACCCTGCCCGGCGGGCACGGCATGCTGCGCCGGGTCGGCCGGTGGCACGGGCTGGTCCGCGACGTCGTCCTGGCCGGGGCCGGGCTGGCCCCGTGGCGCGCCGACCTGGGGGACGCTCTGGGCGCCCCGGACGGGGAGGGGCTCGCCGTCCCGCTGTGAGGCGACGCCCGGGAGGGAGCCCACGTGGAGGAGGTCCTCGCCGAGGTCGTCGGCGTCATGGTCACCGTCGTCGAGGCGTGCGGGGCCGTGGTCATCGCCGTCGGTGCGCTGTGGGCGTTCGCCCGCTTCCTGTGGGTGGGGCTGCGCCGCGGCGGGACCTCGGCCTTCGTGCCGATCCGGCTCACCCTCGGCCGCTTCCTCGCGCTGGGCCTGGAGTTCCAGCTCGCCAGCGACGTGCTGCGGACAGCGGTGGCACCGAGCTTCCGCGAGCTCGGCCAGCTCGCCGCCGTGGCCGCGATCCGGACGGCGCTGAACTACTTCCTGTCGAAGGAGATCGCCGAGGAGCGGCGGCAGGTGGCCGAGGAGAGCGGCGCACCGGCGCCGGACTCGGCGTCCGCCGAGCACCGGGGACGGGCCGTGTGACCTCGCTGGGCCCCGTCCCCGGGCTGCTCGCCCTGGGCGTCGGCGGGCTGGCCCTGGTCGCCGGGGTGGTGGCCCTGGTGAGCACCCGGCGGCCGCGCCTCGCGCTGGCGGTGTCCCTGGACCTGCTGCTCGCGGCCGGTCTGCTCCGCCTGGCCGCCGAGCCGACGTGGACCGCGGTGGGCACCGCGGCGGCCGTCGTCGCGCTGCGCCGGGTGATCGGGGCGGGTCTGCGGGCCGGAGGCCGGGCGCTGTTCCCGCCGGTCCCCGGCCCGGGGCCCGGCGGGCACCAGGGTCAGGAGAAGAGCGCGCTGTAGCCGTTGAGCGCGGGCTGGCCGCCCAGGTGGGCGTAGAGCACGGTCGACGACGGGTCGATCTCCCGCCGGCCGACCAGGTCGATCGTCGCGGCCATCGACTTCCCCTCGTACACCGGGTCGGTGACCATCCCCTCGGTGCGGGCGGCGGTCTCCATCGCGCGGATCGTGGTCGCGTCGGGGATGCCGTAGACCCCGGCGTGGTAGCGCTCGTCGAGCTCGACGTCGTCGAGGGTGAGCTCGCGCCGCACGCCGATGGCCCGCGCGGTCCGCTGGGCGATGCGCAGCACCTGGTCGCGGGTCTCGGCGGGCTTCGCCGAGGCATCGACGCCGAGGACCCGCCGCGGCCGGCCGCCCTGCTCCTCCAGCAGCGCGAACCCGGCGACCATCCCGGCCTGCGTCGAGCCGGTCACCGAGCAGACGACGACGGTGTCGAAGAAGACGCCCAGCTCGGCCTCCTGCTGCGCCACCTCCAGCGCCCAGTTGGCGAACCCGTGCCCGCCGAGCGGGTGGTCGCTGGCCCCGGCCGGGATGGCGTAGGGCTTCCCGCCGCGCGCCTCGATCTCGGCCAGCGCGGCCTCCCAGCTCTCCTTGAACCCGATGCCGAAGCCGGCCTTGACCAGCCGCACGTCGGCGCCGGCCAGCCGGCTGACCAGGATGTTGCCGACCTTGTCGTAGACGGCGTCGGGCCAGTCGACCCAGCTCTCCTGCACCAGCACGCACGACAGGCCCACCGCCGCGGCGGCCCCGGCCACCTGGCGGGTGTGGTTGCTCTGCACGCCGCCGATGGAGACCAGCGTGTCGCAGCCCTGCGCGAGCGCGTCGGCGACCAGGTACTCGAGCTTGCGGGTCTTGTTGCCGCCGTAGGCGATGCCGGAGTTGCAGTCCTCCCGCTTGGCCCAGACCTCCGCGCCGCCGAGGGACGCGGTGAGCCGGTCCAGCCGGTGCACCGGCGAGGGGCCGAACAGCAGCGGGTGGCGGGGGAAGTCAGCCAGGGTCGACATCGGTGTCCTCCAGTTCGGACAGCAGCGCGGTCCAGATCTCGGTGGTGGTGGCGACGGCGGCGTCGACGTCCCGGGCCGCGCAGGCGGCGATCAGGCGGTCGTGCAGGACGACGGACTCCCGCCCGTGCGCCGCGGCGAACCGCGCCCGCTCCAGCCGGCGGACCGCGGGGGTGAAGCGCTCGACGGTCGCGGTCAGGGCGGTGTTGCCCGCGCGCGCGAGCAGGACGGCGTGCAGGTCGTCGTCGGCGGCCAGCGCGGCGCCGACGTCGCCGTCGCGGACCGCCGCGGCGAACCGCTCGTTGGCCGCGCGCATCGCCGCGACGTCGTCGCCGGTCACCCGCCCGGTGGCCTCGCGGGCGGCCAGCTCGTGCATCGCCCGGACGACGACGGCGGCGTCGTGCACCTGGCGGGGACGCAGCGGCGTGACCCGGGTGTGGCTCTGCGGCTTGGCCTCGACCAGCCCCTCGTCGACCAGCCGGGCCAGCGCGGCGCGCACCGGGGCGACCGAGAGACCCAGCCGGGCGGCGAGGTCGGCGTCCTTGACGACGGTGCCGGGCGCGAGCTCGCCGCTGACGATCGCCGTCCGGATGCGGGCCAGCGCCTCGTCGCGCAGGAGCACCCGGCCGACGGGGGTGAGCGGCGCGGCCACGACTGACATCTCAGATGTCAGGCAGCCTCGCGTCAAGTGCCTTCATCGCGATGAAGGCCGTCCTCGCGCGACGGCTGGCAGCCGGCGGCCTCGTCCGGCCCCTCGTCCGCTCGGACGCCGACCCGCTGACGGCGCCCAGGGCGGTCAGCCGCGGGTGCTGAGGTCGGGCACGTCGTCGTCGGCGAGCCGGGCCCACAGCAGCTCGTCGCGCTTGACGCCGTCGGCGTAGCGGTACGAGCGGCGCAGCCGGCCCTCGTAGGTGAACCCGGCCTTCCCCGCCACCCGGCCGGAGGCGGGGTTCTCCACGGCGTGCACCAGCTCCACCCGGTCGACCGGCAGGGCGGCAAAGCCCCAGCGGACGGCGGCGTCGACGGCGCGCGCGGCCACCCCCCGGCCCCGGGCGGCGGGCACCGTCCAGTAGCCGACCTCGGCGTCGCCCTGCTCGCGGTCGATGGCGTGCAGGGCGACCGAGCCGGCCAGCTCCCTGGTCGCGGCGTCGACGACGGCCCAGGCGGCCATCGTCTCGCTGCGGCCGGCCCGGCGGTCCACCCAGAACTCGGCGTCCTCCAGCGTGCGGACCCGCCCCGGGTTGCTCCAGGTGTCGGTGGCCGGGTCGGTCAGGGCGGCGCGGACCGCCGGGGCGTCGCCGGGCCGCCACGGGCGCAGCAGGACCGGGCCGGCGGGGATCTCGGGGACGGCGTCGGGCATGACGGGCATCGTGCCCGACGCACCGCTCACTCCTGGGGAGCGGACCCGGGCTCGGCCATCTTCCGGTTCAGCTTCGCGGCCACGTTGCCCGGCGTCACCGCCGACAGCCGGCCCATCGCCTTGCTGGCCAGCGACCCGGCGAAGACCGACGCCTCGCCCTGCACCAGCCCCTCGTAGCCCTGCCGGGCCACCTGGGCGGGGTCGTCCTTGGAGTCGGAGGCGCCGAGCCGGGTGTCGGTGAGGTCGCCGCGGTCGAAGAACTCGGTCTCGGTGGGCCCGGGCAGCAGCGCGGTGACGCTGACGCCGCGGTCGGAGAGCTCCTCGCGCAGCGCCAGGGCCAGGTGCTGGACGAAGGCCTTGGTCGCGCCGTACACGGCCTGGAACGGCTGTGGCGCCTGCGAGGCCACCGACGAGGTGAACAGGATCCGGCCCTGCCCGCGGGCGGCCATGTCCTGCGCGACGCGCTTGGCGACGTGCACCGTCGAGGCGCAGTTGAGCGCCACCATGGCCAGCTCGGCGTCGAGGTCGGTGTCGACGAACGCGCCACCGACGCCCACGCCGGCGTTGATCGCCGCGGCGTCCAGCGGGCGGCCGGCGCCGCGGACGGCGGCCACCAGCAGCTCGCGGTCGTCGTGGCGGGTGAGGTCCCCGCGCACCGGCGCGACGGCGGCGCCCATCCCCCGCAGCGTCTCGGCGGCGGCGTCGAGCTCGTCGTCCTCGGCGGCGACCACCAGGTCGTAGCCGTGCTCGGCGAACTGCTTGGCCAGCTCCAGGCCGATGCCGCTGGAGGCGCCGGTGACGAGGGCGAGGGGGCGGTCGGTGGGGACGGTCACGGGGTCTCCCGGGGGTCGCGGGTGCGGTCCCCGGTGCATGCCCCGTCGTCCGCGGGCCGACGCCTCAGGCCGGGACGGAGACGCCGATCCCGCCGCGGGTCCGCGCGCCGTAACGGGCGATCTCGGCGTCGAGGTCCAGCCGCCGGGTGCTCATGGCCTGCGCGCGGACGTCGTCGGTGACGAGGTCGGCCGGCAGCAGCCAGGAGACCTCGAACTCCAGGCCGTCGGGGTCCTGCGCGTACAGGGCCTTGGTGGTGGCGTGGTCGGAGGCGCCGACCAGCGCGCCGGCCTCGGTCAGCGCGTCACGGACCCGCGCCAGCTCGGCGAGGGTGTCGACCTCCCAGGCCAGGTGGTAGAGGCCGACGGTGCCCCGGCCGGCCTCCGAGGGGGCCGCGCCCGGGCCGGCGGCGAACAGGCCCAGGTCGTGGTCGTTGGTCGAGCCCTCGGCCTGCAGGAACACCGCCCGGCCGGGGATCTCCGCCTTCACCCGGAAGCCGAGGACGTCGCGGTAGAAGGCGGTGCTGCGGGCGACGTCGCGGACGTAGAGGACGGCGTGGTTGAGGCGCTGGACCGGCATGGCCCCAGTGTGCGCCGGTTTGGATGAACGTTCAAGTAGTTGTCCGGGGCAGCTCGGGTACCGGGTCCCCCGTGCCCGCCTCCGTCGTCGTCGAGGTCGACGACGTGCTGCGGCCGCTGCTGCCGGCGCGGGACCGGGCGGCCGGCCGGCGGGTGCTGGCCGCCGACCCCGACGCGACCGCCGGCCACCTGGTCCAGGCCGCCGGCGTCCCGCTCACCGAGGTCGGCGAGCTGCTCCTCGACGGCGTCGCCGTCCCACGGGCCGCGCGGCCGCCACCCGGCGCGACCGTCGTGGTCCGTGCCGCCCCGCGGCCGCAGCCGGTGCCGCCGGGCGGGTTCCTGCTCGACGTCGGCCTGGGCGCGCTGGCCCGGCGGATGCGGCTGCTCGGCCTGGACACCGCGTGGTCGCCCGAGGCCCGCGCGCCCGATGCCGACGACGCCGAGCTGGTCGCCGCCGCCGCCGCCGGGGACCGGGTGCTGCTCACCCAGGACCGCGGCCTGCTCATGCGCCGCGCCCTGCCGGCCGGGGCCTGGGTGCGCGGCGCGACGCCGGACGAGCAGCTCGACGACGTCCTCGACCGCTTCCGCCCGCCGCTGGCCCCGCTCACCCGCTGCCCGGCCTGCAACGGCGTGCCGGTGCCCGTGCCGCCGGCCGAGGTCGCCGCCCGGCTCGAGCCCGGCACCCGGCGCACCGCGACGGACTTCTCCCGCTGCCCGGGGTGCGGGCGGGTCTACTGGCGCGGCGCGCACGCCCGGCGGATCGACGCGCTGGTGGCCCGCGCGCGCCGCCTCACCGGCAGCCGACAGCGCGACGACGGCCCGTAGGGGCCACGGGTCGGCCCCGCCGTGTCAGCCGGGCCGGGCAGGACGACGGGCGTCCACCCAGCCGACGGAGGGAACCCCATGCCCGAGTACGTGCTCCCCGACCTGCCCTACGACTACGGGGCACTGGAGCCGCACATCTCCGGCGAGATCATGCAGCTGCACCACGACAAGCACCACCAGACCTACGTGACCGGGGCGAACACCGCCCTGGAGAAGCTCGCCGAGGCGCGCGAGAACGACGGGCTGGGAACGGCCAACCTGCACGAGAAGAACCTGGCGTTCAACCTGGCCGGGCACGTCAACCACTCGGTGTTCTGGCCGAACCTGAGCCCCGACGGCGGCGAGCGGCCCGACGGCGAGCTCGCCGCGGCGATCGACGAGCACTTCGGCTCCTTCGAGGGGTTCCGGGCGCACTTCACCGCCGTCGCCAACGGGGTGCAGGGCTCGGGCTGGTCGATCCTGGCGTGGGACTCCGTGGGCCAGAAGCTGCTGATCTGCCAGCTCTACGACCACCAGGGCAACCTCGCCGTCGGCCTGGTGCCGCTGCTGCTGCTCGACATGTGGGAGCACGCCTTCTACCTGCAGTACCGCAACGTGAAGGCCGACTACGTGACGGCGTGGTGGAACGTCGTCAACTGGGCCGACGTGACCGCCCGCTTCACCGCGGCGCGCACCGCCACGGCCGGGCTCATCGTCCCGGCGGCCTGAGCGACCCCGGGGCCGCGGGACCGCCCGCGGCCCCGGACCGGCTCAGGCCAGCCTCACCTCGGCCCGCCCGGGCCACACCCTGGCCCGACCGTGTCACCCCCGGCGGGCAGGACCACCGACGACCACACCCCGCACCGCCCGTCCCCCTGCGAGGCCTGCCGTGTACCTGTCGAAGACCGAGGCCGCCGTCCTGCCGACGACGCTGGTCGGCACCCCGAGGACGCCACCGCCGCCGGCGATCGGCCGACGCCGGCTGTGGCCGCTGCTGGGCCCGGCATTCGTCGCCGCCGTCGCCTACGTCGACCCCGGTAACTTCGCCACCAACTTCTCCGGCGGCGCCTCGTTCGGCTACACGCTGCTGTGGGTGATCGTCGCGGCCAACCTCATGGCGATGCTCATCCAGACGCTGACCGCCAAGCTGGGCCTGGCGACCGGGCGCGACCTGGCCACCAACTGTCGCGAGCAGCTGCCCCGGCCGGTCACCTGGGGGCTGTGGGTGCAGGCCGAGGCGGTCGCCATCGCCACCGACCTGGCCGAGATCGTCGGCGGCGCGGTCGCGCTGTACCTGCTGTTCGGGGTGCCGCTGCCGGTCGGCGGGGTCATCACCGCCGTCGTCGCCTTCGCGCTGCTGGCCGCCCAGTCCCGCGGGCACCGGCCCTTCGAGCGGGTGATCACCGGGCTGCTCCTGGTCATCGGCCTGGGCTTCGGTTACACGCTGGTCGGGTCGGGCGTCGACGTCGGCGGGCTGGCCGGCGGGCTGGTGCCCTCCTTCGCCGGTCCCGACAGCCTGGTGCTGGCCGCCGGCATCCTCGGCGCCACGGTGATGCCGCACGTGATCTACGTGCACTCCGCGCTGACGCCGGGGCGCTACGGCGACGTCGTCACCGCCGGCCGCACCCACGAGGGACGGCGCCGGCTGCTGCGGGCGCAGCGGATCGACGTGCTGCTGGCCATGGGCCTGGCCGGGCTGGTCAACGCCTCGATGCTGGTCATCGCCGCGCAGCTGTTCACCGGCGACGAGGGCCAGGCCGCCTCGCTCGAGGGCGTGCACGCCGGCCTCGGCGAGCAGTTGGGCGCCGGCGCCTCGCTCGCCTTCGCCCTGGCGCTGCTGGCCTCGGGCTTCGCCTCCTCCTCGGTCGGCACCCACGCCGGGCAGGTCGTCATGGCCGGGTTCCTCAAGCGGCACGTGCCCGTGATGACGCGGCGGCTGATCACCCTCGCCCCGGCGCTGCTGGTGCTCGTCCTCGGCGGGGACCCGACGACGGCGCTGGTCTGGTCGCAGGTCGTGCTCAGCTTCGGCATCCCGTTCGCGCTGGTGCCGCTGCTGTGGCTGACCAGCCGCCGCGACCTCATGGGCGGGTGGGTCAACCGGCGGGTGACCACGGTGGCCGGGTCGGTGGTGGCCGCCCTGATCATCGCCCTCAACGCCCACCTGCTGCTGGGCTTCGTGCTGGGGTAGCCACGCCTTTCCCCCGCCTCGCCGAGATCACGTGATCTCGACCGTTCCGGCCCCCGGACGCGGGGGGGGGGGGGGGGGGGGGGGGGGGGGGGGGGGGGGGGGGGGTGGGGGGGGGGGGGGGGGGGGGGGGGGGGGCGGGGGGGGTGGGGGGGGGGGGGGGGGGGGGGGGGGGGGGGGGGGGGGGGGGGGGGGGGGGGGGGGGGGGGGGGGGGG